>DASQCG010000164.1:0-16405 GCA_035634825.1 Thermomicrobiales bacterium
AAGGTGATTCGCGATCGCGAATCGCGCTTTATGAACTTCATCAAGGGCAACTCCTTTACGCTCGAGGCGGCCAAAGCGGGCACCGGGTACTAACCGTGGAACCGGTCCAGTACATCGATGCGCTGGAACGCGAAGGCAATCGCCTGGCGGACACAGCCGACGCTATCGACCTCGCGGCGCCGGTCCCGACCTGTCCTGACTGGACGCTGCGGGACTTGCTCCGTCATATCGGTGGTGTCCACCGGTGGGCGGGTGAGCACATCCGTGACCGGCTCCCGCGGATTCTGCAGGTCGACGATTTCCGCGATCTGGTCGGCGAGTGGCCGGACGATCCGGCGCTTGTCGACTGGTATCGTGGCGAGCTCCAGTTGTTGCTCGACACGTTTCGAGCTGCTCCGCGTGATATCGACTGCGCCCGGTTCCTCAAGTCGCCGGACCCATTGACTTTCTGGACTCGTCGGCAAGCCCACGAGGCGACCATTCACCGGGCGGATGTCGAAGCAATCGTTGGCCGATTGACGCCGGTCGACCTGGAATTTGCGCTCGACGGGATCGACGAGCTGGTGGACGGCTTTGTGCCCCGGCCGTTCATGAAGCTGCGCTCGGAGGAGCCGAGGACGCTGGCGATCGCTCCCGACGACGGGGATCGGACCTGGGTGCTGACAATCAGCGAGGGGCCGGTGCTGGTCTCAACGCGTCGCTCCGAAGCGGATTGCACAGTCGGCGGAAATGCAAGCGATATCTACTTTGCACTCTGGAATCGGGCCGATGGTTCGCGGCTTGCAATTGATGGACGGCGCGACGTTTTCGATCTATTCCGGACGAGGATCACGATCAAATGGTCATGAAAGTGACTATTGCTCCACGCAGCGGGCGCCGGGAAGGTCATTGGTAGACTTGCCTGCGCGGGACGATCGGGCGGACCGTTCGGCCTCAAATTGACCGTTTCCGGTACACGGGAGTCGACAATGCGAGCAATTCGATTGGTCTTCGTCGTGGCGCTGTTCGCCATGCTGGCGCCGCTCGGCCTTGGTGGTCAACAGGCGCGCGCGGCGCAGCCACTCGCGTCTTGTGAGCCGGTGACACGTCCGGCGGCTACGCCGGTTGCAAACCAGGTGCCGCTGAAGGTCTCCGCGACGCCGGCCAGCGGCCTCAAGAAGGTGTCGATTGGCTACATCCCGGTCATGAACTTCGCGCCGATGTTCGTGGCCAAGGACCTTGGCTACTTTGCCGAGCAAGGCCTGGATGTCGAGTTGCGCACGTTTGCCGGTGGCTCCGAGATGATCGCCCAGCTTGCCACCAATGACCTCAATGTCGGCATGGGCGGGGCCGGACCGGGCCTGTTCAATGCCGTGAACCAGGGTCTGCCGGTCAAGATCATCGCCCCGGGCCACTCCGAGGGGAACCCGGTCGCCACGCCACTAGTTGTCGCCAAGGCGAAGTGTGAGTCGGGCGAGATTCTGCAGGTTTCTGATCTCAAGGGCAAAAAGGTTGCCATCAATGCGCCCGGCGCGACCGAATACTGGCTGAGCCAGGCTCTCGCCACCGGCGGTCTGACGATGGACGATGTCGACCTCCAGACGCTGCCGTTCTCGGACGCGGTGGTTGCCCTCCAGTCGGGCGCGATCGATGCCGCCATCCTTGGCGAGCCGACGGCGACGTTGGCCGAGCAGCAGGGCATCGGCGTTCGGCTTGTGAGCGATTTCGACGTCCAGGGCATCCAGCCGACGATGGTCTATGCCAGTCAGGACTTCCTCAAGAACGATCCCGAGGCGGCGAAGGGAGTCGCGATCGGCTACATGAAGGCAGTTCGGGCGATCATGGAGCGCGGCTTCAGCGATCCGGAGATCTTGCCGATCATCGCCACATACACGAATCTGCCGGAAGAGCTGATCACCGAGTCGGTCAGGCCGCTCTTCACGGTCGATGGCTCGATCAATGTCGACGGGCTGAACACGCTGCAATCCTTCTTCCGCTCGATGGGCGAGCTCAACTACGACACCGATATCGATCCGAATACGATGATCGATCGGACGGCGCTCGATGCAGCCCTGCAGGAACTCGATTCGTCGAAGTAGATGGGAACGCCATCATGGCAATTGCCGCGTCGCGCCATCCTTCCGGCGTGACGCACCCGGTCGACAAGACCGCACAACCGACGACGGATAGTCCCGGCGACACGCTGATCCACGTCGACCATCTGACGCGGACCTTCGAATCGCCGTCGGGCACCCTCAACGCGCTCGAAGATGTATCGCTCGATGTCCAGACCGGCGAGTTCCTCGCGATCGTCGGTCCGTCCGGCTGCGGGAAGACGACGCTGCTTCGCATCCTTGCCGGGCTTGACAAGCCCACGACCGGGACGCTGGATGCGCCCGGCAGATTCCCGACGAATGCGCTCGTCTTCCAGGGGCGGTCGGTCTTTCCCTGGATGACCGTCGAGGACAACATCACCTACGGGCTCAAGTTGACCGGAGTGCCCCGTTCCGAGCGCCGCGAGCGAGCGACCGCGCTCCTCCGGTTGATCGGCATCGAGCGGTTTCGCGCGTCGTTTCCGCATCAGCTCTCCGAAGGCATGCGGCAGCGAGTGGCGATCGCGCGGGCCCTGGCGGTCGATCCCGATCTTTTGCTGATGGACGAGCCGTTCAGCGCGCTCGACGAGCAGACCAAGCTCATCCTCCAGGATGAAGTGCTCGATATCTGGGAGCGGACCCGCAAGACGATCGTCTTCATCACCCATTCGATCGATGAGGCACTGGTGATGGCCGACCGCATCGTCGTCTTCACCGCCCAACCCGGCCGGGTCAAGGCGATCGTCGACGTCGACTTCCCACGTCCGCGTGATTTCCTGACTGTCCGCTCCGACCCGCACTTCGCCGAGCGATTCCGGTATGTTTGGGAGCTGCTGCGCGACGAGGTCACGATCGCCAGCCGCCGGTCGGTGGAACGACCACAGTGACGCGCAGACGCTGGGAGCTGCTACTCTCCTTGCTGGGGCCGCTGGTCGTACTCGGGATCTGGGAGTTCCTGAGCCGGACCCAGATCATCGATCCCCGATTCTGGCCCGCGCCGACATCGCTGATCGACACGATGCGGCAACAAATCAGCTCCGGCGCGCTTGTCACCAACGTCCGAATCAGCCTGGTCCGCGTCCTGATCGGCTTCATGATCGCTGCGGTGCCCGGTGTGATCATTGGATTGGCAATGGGGCTGTACTGGCCGGTGCGGGTATTCCTGATGCCGGTCGCCACGGCGATCTACGCCATTCCCAAGCTCGCGATCCTGCCGTTGATGCTGATCGTCTTCGGGGTGGGTGAAAGCAGCAAGATTGCGATCATCGTCGTCTCGATCTTCTTCCTGATCGTGCTCAATACGATGAGCGGCGTGATGGGGATCGACCCGACCTACCGGGATGTCGCCCAGAACCTTGGCGCGAGCCGGTGGCAGCTCTTCACGACCGTTGCCTGGCCGGGTGCTCTGCCGGCGATTTTCACCGGTTTCCGACTGGCAATGGGATTTGCGCTCCTGGTCATCGTCGGCACCGAGTTTCTCGACGGCAGCAAGCGGGAGCCGAACGGGATCGGCTGGTACATCATTCGCTCGTGGAATTTGCTCAAGGTCGACGATCTGTTTGTTGGGTTGCTCGTGGTGGCATTTATCGCCTGGGTTCTCAATTTGCTGCTCGAGGTGATCGAGCGCCGACTGCTTCCCTGGCGCGCGGAGGTGATGTGATGTGAGCGCTTTGGCATCGACCGCGCCCGCCGCTCCCTCCCCGATCAAGGTCTGGATGCGGGCGATCCGGATCTTCTCTTTCACCGCGTCGATTACGCCGGTGCTGATCGGCTCGGCATTTGCCCTCGTCTCGCGCGATTTCTCTCCCCTGCTCTTCGTGCTGGTTGTGCTTGCCAGCGTGTTATGTCACGCAGGGTGCAATCTCGGCAACGACTACTTCGACTACCGCAAAGGCATCGACAGCAATCAGTCGATTGGTATCGGCGGAGTCATTCAGGACGGCTGGCTCACCGCCGAGCAGGTGCGGAACGGCATGATCGCCTGCTTTGCCGCGGCAACGATTCTAGGAATCGCAATCCTTGCCCTGTCGACCTGGTGGCTGCTCGCATTGGCTTTGCCCAGCTTGCTTGCGGCAGTGCTCTATACCGGTGGGCCGAAGCCGCTCGGCTACATCGCCCTGGGCGAGGCGACGGTTTGGCTGTTTATGGGCATGGGCATCGTCTGCGGCACGTATGTGGCAATGGCCGAGCACTTGACGTGGGAAGTCGTCATCGGGTCGCTGGGGATCAGCGCCCTGGTCGCGGCCATCCTGCATGCCAATAATCTGCGCGATTTCGAGACCGACCGCGTCGCGGGAAAACGCACCCTGGCGCACATCCTGGGTTGGAGCACGGCCGTACGTGAGTATGAGTTGTTGATCGTCGCGACCTACGTCTTCACGGCGATTCTGATCATACTGTGGCCGGCGAACTGGCCCGTGTTCCTGGTGTTGTTTACTGTTCCCGCAGCCCTCGCGCTGGTTCAGCTCGTCCGCACCAATGCCGATGCCAAATCGCTCAACATGAGTGTGCTTGGCACCGCGCAGCTCCACTTCAAGTTCGGCCTGCTCCTGAGCCTGGGACTCGTGATTCGCACCATCATTGAACGCCTGGACTGAAACCGATGCATTTGAACCTGAGGCGGCAGTGATGTCCCGTCGCGCGCTGCTCCAGGGCGGTGTCACCGGCGTGCTTGCCGCAGCCGGACTGACCGCCTACGAGATCTACAAGGCCCGCTACGTCAACCCGTACTCGCCACAACTCGAGCGTGTCGACATTGCTGTGCCGGCCGGCTCCGACGGTCTGGCGGGCATGAAGATCGGCTTTATCACCGATACCCACGTCGGACCCTTCGTGGAGACAGGTGACCTCTACCGCGCTCTCGATCTGATCCGGGCGGAGTCGCCCGACCTGATTCTGCTCGGCGGCGACTACATATCGGAGTCGCCCCGGTACGCTCCGGAGACCGCCTCCGCGATCGGGAACCTGCTGTCGGACGCGCCGCTCGGTGGCTACGGCGTAATCGGGAACCACGACCTCTCGGTCTCGCGCACACGGGTGCAGGAGGCGCTGGTGACGGTCGGTATCCCGGTCTTGCGTAACCAGACGACCGTGGTCTCATTCGGCGGCGCGCAACTGGCGATCGCCGGCATCGACGAGACCCTGCTGGGCGACCCGCAGCCAGTCGAGACGATTGCGCAGGCGCCGGCAGGCGTGCCGGTGCTGGCGCTATGGCACGAGCCGGAGTTCGCCGAGCAGGCAGCGGCTGCCGGCGCCTTTGCCCAGCTCTCGGGCCACACACACGGCGGTCAGATCCGGTTGCCGGGGATCGGCCCGGTCGGGCTCCCGGTGCATGGCAAGCGACACGTGATTGGGCTGGGTATGGCCGATGGCATGCCGATCTATACCTCACGCGGCGTTGGCGTCTATCGCCCGCCGGCCCGGTTCAACTGTCCACCCGAGGTCACGCTGGTCACGCTCGTCGCGCCCACTACCTGACCTTCCCGGCCAACCAAAGTAGGATGACCCGACGCGGCCCAGATGCCGACGTTGGCTTTGGGTATGACGGGAGGTGGATATGCTGGCTGGATTGACTCGGTTTTTCCTGGTTCTGGTGCTCGGCGTGATATCGATTCCCGGGCTGGAAACCGCCCGCGCGCAGACGGCGACCAAGACGGTCAATGTCGAATTGATCCTCGACTCCTCCGGCTCAATGGCCGAGCAGCTCGACTCCGGGCAAACCCGGATCGACGCAGCCAAGCAAGTCCTGACGGACGTCATCAACGAGTTGCCCGAGCAGCCGAACATCAACGTCGGGTTCCGCGTCTACGGCCACAAGGGGAACAACACCGAGGCCGGCAAGAGCGAGAGTTGCCGCTCGACCGAGTTGAAAGTGCCGATTAAGGGAGTCGACAAGAAGGCGCTCCAGGCGCAGGTCGACGCCTATCAGCCTGTGGGCTGGACGCCGCTCTCCTTATCGCTGCGTGAATCCGGCAAGGACTTCCCGGTCGCCGACGACAACACGGTCAACGCCGTCGTCCTCGTCACGGACGGCCTCGAGACCTGTGGTGGCGATCCCTGCTCTGCATCCCGCCAGATTAAGACGGGCACCTCGGCCATCACGACCCACGTGATCGGGTTCGCGCTCGATGAGACCGAACAGGCCAACCTCCAGTGCATCGTCGACGAGAGCGGCGGGCTGCTGCTCGGGGCCGGTGATGCCGACGAGCTGAGCAAGGCCCTGTTTACGGTGCTCGAGGAGCTGGAGGTCGTCGTCAAGAACGGCTTCATCGAGATCGAGTCGATCGGCGGCGTCTTCCCGAAGGCGACCATCGACGGCACGGCCGAGGCGACCGATAGCAATCCGAGCGGCACCAAGCCGTTCTCGGTAACCCTCTCGACCGACAACCGGGTCGAGGTCCCGGCCGGCAAATACGACGTCCACTGGAAGAATCCAAGTGGGTCCGAAACGAGGGTGACGGTCAGGGTCGAGGCGGACAAGACAGCCTTCATCCGGGGCTCGATATTCCGTTTCCCGCACGGTGGCGGCGAGGTCTACCGGTTCACGGACCTCTCGGGCACAGTCATCTGGGAGGATCAGATCGAATTCGGGGATGCGGTTTGGGTGTTGCCGGGTGTTTACCGGTTACAGATCACCGAGTTGACCGGCACGCCGATCCTGCTCTCGATGGATGTGCAGACGCTTCCGGGGGAGGTGACCGAGGTCCAGGTGCTAACCGCGCCCTGATCCAAGGTTTGCACACGTTGCATCGCAAACTTGCGCGTGTCAGGCTTCCCAATGTGATGTGGCGCCGGGTCTTCCGGCGCCCAACATCGCTGCTGCATCGCGCCTGACCAGCGCCGGGAGAACAAACGCGTCACATGGCTGACAATGTGAGAATTGGCATCATCGGCTGCGGAATCGGGGACTTTCACGCGGAGGCGTATCTGCTCGATAAACGCGCCGATGTGGTGTCACTGGCAGGCCTGGACATTCCTCGCTGCCTCGAAATCTGCAAAAAGCACAACATCCCAGAGCACACGACGAACTACGAAGACATCCTTTCCCGCGCCGATGTCGATGCGGTCAGCATCGCGGTGCCGAACCACCTCCATGCACCGATCGCGATCGCCGCTCTTCGTGCCGGCAAGCACGTGCTGCTCGAGAAGCCAATCGGCTTGAGCGCGGCCGAAGGCGAGCAGATCGTCGCCGAGGCGACCGCGGCCGGAAAGGTATTCGGCATCTCGTTCAACAAGCGATATCGGGCGGACGTCGAACTGCTCAAGGCGCAGGCCAAGGCCGGCGCGCTCGGCGAGATCTACTATGCCAAGGCTTTCTGGATGCGACGCGCCGGCATTCCCGGTCTCGGCACCTGGTTCACGAGCAAGAATCTGGCCGGCGGAGGCTCACTGATCGACCTGGGCGTCCACGTGATCGACATGGCTCTTTGGCTGATGGGCAACCCGACCATCACGACCGTCTCGGCCGCGACCTACTCCAAGCTCGGGCCGAAGGGACGCGGCCACTGGGCCGGACACCGATTCCAACACAACCCGGACAGCCCGTTCGAGGTCGACGATCTGGCCACCGCCTTTCTCCGCACTGACAAAGGCGCCGTGATCCAACTCGAGACGAGTTGGGCGTCATACAGCTCGCACACCGACGACCACGGCGTGATCCTGATGGGCGACGAAGGCGGCGCCGAGATCCGGATCCACGACTACCAGAAGACAGGCGCACTCAAATTCTTCACTGACATGAACGGCGTGCCGGTCGACACCCAGCCGCGCACCATTGTTCAGCACGAGCACCAGCAGATCATCAAGCGATTCATCGACGCGATCACGCTCGGTGTGCCGATGACGCCGAGTGGGCAGGAGGGCGTCGATCGCGCCCGGATCATCGACTCGATCTACGAGTCGGCCGCGCTGGGCCACGAGATCACGATCAATCAACCGGTTCAGGCCGCTGCGACCGCGGCGGATTAGGAGTCTTTCAGGTGACGTTGCGGGTTACGGTCTGGAACGAGTTCCGGCACGAGAAGCAGAACGAGCTAATCGGGGCAATCTATCCCGACGGCATGCATACGGCAATCGCGAATCGTCTCCGCAAGGAGTCCGATTTCGAGGTGCGGACAGCGACGCTGGACGAGCCGGAGCATGGCCTGACGCAGGAGGTCCTCGACACGACCGATGTGCTGACCTGGTGGGGCCACAGGGCCCACGCCGAGGTTTCGGACGAGGTCGTAGAGCGGATCCGGGAGCGGGTGCTCGATGGGATGGGACTGATCGTCCTCCACTCTGCCCACTACTCGAAGATATTCAAGGCGCTGATGGGCACGAGCTGCAGCCTGAAGTGGCGGGAGGCGAACGACAACGAGCGGATCTGGATCGTCAACCCCGCGCATCAGATTACCCGTGGCCTGCCCGAGTACATCGACATCGAGCGGGAGGAGATGTACGGCGAGTATTTCGACATCCCGGCGCCGGATGAGCTGCTTATGGTGAGCTGGTTCAAGGGCGGCGAGGTCTTCCGCAGTGGCTGCACCTTCACGCGCGGCCGGGGCAAGATCTTCTACTTCCGGCCGGGCCACGAGTCGTACCCGACGTACTACAACGAGCAGGTGCTGCAAGTCATCATCAATGCTGTGCGCTGGGCCGCGCCGTCCGGCGGACCTGCCCCGACCTTCCACAACTACCAGCCGCTCGAATCACTCGAGGGCTAACGAGTGGCCCATTTCGACGTAATCGTGATCGGCGGCGGGACCATGGGGACCGCCGCCGCGTGGGAACTCGGCAAGCGCGGGCTGAAGGCGCTGGTACTCGAGCAGTTCGAGCACGTCCACGCCAACGGCGCCCACAGCGGCGAGTCGCGGATCATCCGCCATGCCTATGCGGAGGGACCGGATTACGTACCGCTCGTCTTTCGCGCAGACGACCTGTGGATGGAACTGGAGGCACTGGCCGGCGAGGTGCTGTTCCACCGGGTCGGGGCAATCGAGCTCTCAGCGCCGGGCAATAACCACGCAGCGCTGGCGCGGGAATCGGCCGTCGAGCACGGTATCCCGTTCGAGTGGCTGGCGATGGACGATGTGCGCAACCGCTATCCGCAGTTCGCGGTCGGCGACGACTGGGTCGGCGGATTCGGCGATCGTGGCGGCTTCCTGGATGTCGAGCGCAGCCTGCGGGTGATGGCCGACCAGGCCCGTTCGCATGGCGTCGAGATCCGCGAGCACGCGAAGGTGCAGGGTTGGTCAGCGTCGGACTCCGGCGTGAAAGTCTCAGTTAACGGAGATACCGAGACGGCAGATCGGCTGATCATCACAGCCGGCAGTTGGACCAACCAGGTCCTCGGCGACGCCGCATTGCCGCTCCGGGTACTGCGCAAGACACTCTTCTGGCTCGAGGTCGACGATCCAGCCCGGTACACGCCGGAGGTGCTGCCGGTCTACATTGTCGGACTGCCGCACCACGAGTTCTACGGTTTCCCGAGCTGGGGACGGCCCGGCATCAAGGTAGCGATCCACTCTGGTGGCGATGAGACCGACCCGAACACGGTCGATCGCACTATCTCGGCCGAGGAACGCGAGGAGATCGTCGACGTTGCCAGGATGGCGTTGCATGGCGTCACCGGCACCGTGCTGCACGAGGCGACTTGCCTCTACACCGTTTCGCCCGATCACGACTTCATCGTGGATTTCGCGCCGGGAACACGCAATGTGGTAATCGGAGCCGGCTTCTCGGGGCATGGCTTTAAGTTCACGCCGGCAATCGGCGAACTGCTCGTCCAGATGTTGTTCAGCGAGCGGGAACCCTTGCCACTGCTCAGCATGGGCCGGTTTGTGAGCGCTGCCTAAAGCGGGCCGGGAGTGCCGAGGCCACGCCCAGGGACGCGCGGATCCGCTTCCGGCGGCCAGTCGCCATCGGCGCTCGCCCAGGCCGCGACCGTCTCGCGCAGCCGGCGATCTCGCATCATGAAGCCGACCGCCGAGGTCTTGCGCGCGCTCCCGCTGTCGGTCAGATCGGCCAGGCCTTCGCGCAAGTCGCGCACGAAAGCGCGCATCCGCTCTTCGTCGAAGTCCCGCGTGAAGGGGAAGATTGCGGGATCACGCGTTTGCAGGAAGGCCACTGTATTGTCAGCCAGCTCGTGATCGTAGGCCTGCCCCGGATAGATCTGAACCACGCCCTGCTCCCGCTGCTAATCCGTCGCCCGCCTTGTCATTACCGGGCCCCTGCGCGGATATTGTAGCGATGAACCGGCGGCCCGGGTGCGGCGATGCTGCACCGCCGCATGGCCGCATCAGTAATCCAGGGAGAGTCCAGTGGCAGATATTCAGAATCTTCGACGATCGACCCTTGGCAATGGCCTCGAGGTTCTGCTGTATCCGAGTTTCGATGCGCCAGTCGCCTCGTTTTGGGTCTTTTATCGTGTTGGCTCCCGTAATGAGCTGCCGGGAATTACCGGCGTCTCGCATTGGGTTGAACACATGATGTTCAAGGGGACGCCGAATGTCGGCTCCGGCGAGCTGATGCTGCGCGTGAACCGGAACGGCGGCGAGCTGAACGCCTTCACGTCGTACGACTACACCGCGTACCATCAGACCCTGCCGGCGGATCGGATCGGACTGGCCGTCGGCCTCGAAGCCGATCGCATGGTCAACCTGCTGATTGACCCGGCCGAGACCGAATCGGAGCGGACCGTCATCCTCTCCGAACGTCAGGGCGCCTTCAACAATCCGTCCTACGTGCTGTGGGACGAGACGCTTGCCACCGCCTTCCGCGCGCACAGCTATCGCGAATTCGTGATCGGCTCGGAACACGATCTCAAGACGATGAGCCGGGAAGATCTTTACGGCTATTACCGTCGCTTCTACGCGCCGAACAACGCCGTGGTAGTCGTCTCGGGAGCGTTCGATGCCGACGCGATGCAGGCCGAGATCGAGCGCGCCTTCGGCTCGATCTCGGCGTCGGATGGCATCGATCAGCGCGCAGTCGTCGAGCCTCCGCAGATCGCCGAGCGCACGGTCGAGCTGCTCCACCCCGCTCCGGCCCCGGAGGTGCTGATGGGCTTCCACGTGCCGGGCGCCGGTCATGCGGACACCCACGCCCTGGAGCTGCTGGCGGCTGTTCTTTCCGGCGCCGGCGGCCGAATGGGCAAGTCGTCCCGTTTGCCGCGCGCGTTGGTGGCGACCGGCAGGGCCCGGTCGGCAAATGCCAATTACCTCAGGGGCATCGACCCCTTCCTCTTCCTGCTCAGCGCGACCGGACTGCCGGACGGCGAAGCCCACGAGCTCGATCGGTTGCTCATGGAGCAACTGGCTCTGATCAAGGATCAAGGCATAACCGCAGCCGAGCTCGATCGCGCCAGGAAGCAATTGATTACGAGCTTCCACTACGGATCGGAAAGCGTCTCGGAGCAAGCACACGGTATCGGAGATGCCGCGATGTACGGCAAGCCGGAGGACTTCTTCTCCTATCCAGACGACATCGCGGCGGTCACGCTCAAGGATGTCCAGCGCGTCGTGGCAGAGTATTTCCGGCCGTCGAACCGGACCGTCGGATACCTCGTGCCCACCGAGCCGGCCAGCGGGGGATCGCCGGTCGAGAACGCGGCGGCGCTTCGATTCGGTCTTGGTGGCGTCGGCGCACCGGCGCTGCAACCGTTCGAGCGCGAGACCCCGGTGTCCGGAATCACGCTGCTGACCCAACCGCAGCCGCTCGACCCGGTCGTCTCGGCCAGGATTCGGATCGAGACCGGCTCGGCAGACGATCCGGCCGATCGGCATGGTCTGGCGCACGTAGCGGCCCAGATGCTCCTGCGCGGGACAGAGACGCGGTCGCGGGAAGCGTTCGAGGATGCCTGCGACGACCTCGGCGCGTCGATCGGGGTCAGTGCCGGTCGCGAGCACACCGAGTTCTCGATTACCTGCCTCGCCCAGGATTTGCCCGCGTGTCTCGAACTGGTGGCGGACGCGCTCGAGCGTCCGGTCTTTGACCAGCACCAACTCGCTCTGACCCGCCGCGAGGCTGAGGCCGCGATCAGGCAGGCAGAGGACAACACCATGTCCGTCGCCGATCAGGCAGTGCGCGAGCTCATCTACCCGGACGGCCACCCGTTGCGACACCGGACTGTTGGTGATCGCGACGGGTTGAGGACGATCACCAGGGACGATCTCGTGGGTTTCCACCAGGATCGGCTGGCCAATTCGCCGATTGTCGCGGCGGTCGTCGGCGGCTTCCCGTCCACCGACAATCTCACCGAAATGGTCCTGACCGCGTTTGGCGATGGCCGGCGCGCCGTGGTCGCGCAGCCGTCATTCGACACCGACATCCCCGGCGGGACCGAGCGGACGATCGTCGTCGTGCCCGGCAAGGAGCAGACCGACATCGCCATGGCCGTGCCTGTTGCCGGCGTCTCGGCTAAGGACTACTACGACCTCGACGTCGCGAACGTTGTGCTCGGCCAGTTCGGGTTGATGGGCCGCATCGGCGAAAGCGTCCGGCAGAAGCAGGGCCTTGCCTACTATGCCTTCTGCACGATCAACCCGCGCAAGACGCAATCCCTCTGGTTCGTCCGCGCCGGAGTCGATCCGGCGAACGTGGATCGCGCTATTCAGAGCGTCCTTGCCGTCGTGCACGATGCCGAGGCAAATGGACTGACCGCCGAGGAGATCGACGGTACTCGTCAACTGATGACCGGTCGCCTCGCGCTGACCATGCAGACAAATGCCGGCCTCGCCAGCCTTCTGCAGACGATCCATGAGTTCGATCTCGGACTCGACTACGTCGAGCGCTACCCGTCGATCCTGGCCAACGTCTCGCCCGAGTCCGCCCGAGCGGCGTTGATCCGGGCCATCGATCCCGACCGGTTGCAGATCGCCGTTGCCGGTCCGTCCATAACTTAAGTGCGGTTCGTTACGTTTGTAACGATCTTGCAACGCTTCTTTCCGATTCCGAGACACCTGCACAACGCGCCGGACCCCATCCTGTGAGGAGCGGTGCCGGCGCGGCTGCGTCCGGTTGGGTTTCAGGCAGAAGGGTTCACCATGTCTCTCGTTTCAAATGAGGTAAATCGCCGACGGCTGCTCGGCATGCTCGGCGTGGCCGGAGCAGGGGCAACAGCAAGCGCTTTCGCGCCTCAGGTTCCTTTCCAGGACGCATCAGTCAGCCTCGCAAGTGGCAATGAGCACAGTGGCCACGATGCAATGCCGCCGGCGTCGAATCAGGACGCCAAAATGACGGCCGATGAGATGGATGCCCACCACGAGGCCGGAATCAAGATGTTCCCGGCCGAGACCAAGGGCAAGGGCGGGCAGCCCCTCGAGCCCGAGATGGATGGCGACGTCAAGGTCTTCAACCTCACCTGCGACGTCGTGCAGTGGGAACATTCACCGGGCCTGATCGTCGAAGCCTGGACCTACAACGGCGTCGTGCCGGGTCCGGAAATCCGGGCGACCGAGGGCGAAAAGGTCCGCATTAATGTCACCAACAATCTGCCGGAGAGCACAGCGATCCACTTCCACGGCCTGATGGTGCCGAACAACCAGGACGGCGTGCCGTTCATCACGCAACCGCCGATCAAACCCGGCCAGAAGTACACCTACGAATTCACGATCAAGCAGGGCAATTCCGGCGCGCACATGTACCACTCGCACCACAACTCGACCGAGCAGGTGACGAAGGGGTTGCTGGGCGCGTTCATTGTCGACCCGAAGGACCCGTCTACGCGACCGGCCCACGATGTCGAGTACACGATGGTGCTCGGTGATGGCCCGATCGGCGGATTCCATATCAATGGCAAGGGCTTCCCCGCCACCGAACCAGTCGTCTGCAAGAAGGGTCAGCGTCTGCTCATTCGATTCATGAATGAGGGACTGATGATCCACCCAATGCACTTGCACGGTTTCCCGATGCAGGTCATAGCCCACGATGGTTATCTCGTGCCGCAGCCCTACTATTGCGACACGCTCAACGTCGCGCCCGGTCAGCGGTTCGAGGTCATCGTAGTGCCGGACGAACTCGGCGTCTGGGCCTTCCACTGCCACATCCTCAGCCACGCTGAGACCAGGAACGGCATGTTCGGGATGGTCACGGCGCTCATCGTCGAAGAGTAGTCGTCAGGAAAACGATGCGGGGCTCCGGAAAAATCCCGGAGCCCCGCATTTTTTGGCTCGCGGATCTATTCCGCGAACGGCGTCGGGCTGAAACTGACACCGTCCGAGTTCTCTTCGGCGTACCGGAGGTCCCAGGCGGTGCTGAAGAGGATGACCGGATTGCCGTCCCGATCCTCAGCACGGAGCCGACCCCGGCTGTTGCTCGCCGTCGCGATAGCTTGCGAGTCGCCCGAGACCCAGCGAACGGCATTGAAGGAAAGCGGCTCGAGTGCTGTTTCGACCGTGTACTCCGATTCCAGCCGGAAGCGCACGACGTCGAACTGGAGCGCGCCGACAGCCGCCAGAATCGGTTCCCGGCGACCGCTCGCGACCGGGTAAAAGAGCTGGATTGCACCCTCTTCCTCGATCTGACTCAGCCCCTTCAGGAACTGCTTGTACTTGTCGGAGCGGCTAGCCCGAACCAATGCGAAGTGCTCAGGCTGGAAGCGCGGTAGCGGCGGGAAGGTGCCGAGGTCACGCTCGCTGACCGTGTCGCCGATCGCGAACAGTCCCGGGTTGATGACGCCGATGACGTCGCCGGCGTACGCCTCCTCGATGACTTCGCGCTCCTGGCCGAATAGCCGCAACGGCGGCGCGAGGCGAACCTTGCGCTTCATCCGCGAGTGCCAGACTTCCATATCGCGCGAATACCGGCCACCGCAGATGCGCAGGAAGGCGACGCGATCCCGGTGGCGCGGATCCATGTTGGCCTGGATCTTGAAAACGAATCCGGTGAACTCGGGCTGGTCCGGCTCGACAACCGTGTCCGATGTCGCGAACGCGCCCGGCGCCGGCGCGTAATCAACGAACGTGTCCAGAAACAACTGAACCCCGAAGTTGGTGATCGCGCTGCCGAAGCAGACCGGCGTCAGCTCGCCTCGCAGCACCGCATCGCGATCGAAGTCGTGCCCGGCGCTGCTGATCAACTCGATCTCCTCCCGAAGCGTGGCCGCCCGCTCGGTGCCGAGGAGTGCGTCGAGTGATGGGTCGTCGAGCGTCGCGACCTTGACCGGCGCGCGCTTGGAGCCGTGCTCGGTCCGCTCGAAGAGATGCACGGTCTTCGTTCGCAGATCGTAGACGCCGCGGAACTCCGGTCCATCGCCGATCGGCCAGTTCATCGGCACGGTCTTCATGCCGAGGGTTTGCTCGATCTCGTCGAGCAGCTCGAGCGGGTGCTTGGCCGGCCGATCCAGCTTGTTGATGAACGTGAAGATCGGCGTGTGGCGCATCCGGCAGACCTCGAACAGCTTCAGGGTCTGTGGCTCAATGCCGCGCGCCGCATCGAGCACCATGACCGCGCTGTCGACGGCGGTCAACGTCCGGTAGGTGTCTTCGGAGAAGTCCTGGTGTCCGGGCGTATCGAGCAGATTGACCTGGTGGCCACGGTACGGGAACGCGAGGATCGTCGAAGTGATCGAGATCCCGCGTTGCTGCTCGAGCGCCATCCAGTCGGATGCCGCTCGTCGCTGGCTCTGCCGTGCGGTGACGGAACCGGCGAGCTGGACCGCGCCTCCATAAAGCAGCAGTTTCTCGGTCAGGGTTGTCTTGCCGGCGTCCGGGTGCGAGATGATCGCGAAGGTCCGCCGGCGCTCCGCCTCCGCATGGAGGGTTGCCCGGTCAATGCCGAGCGCTGTATCAGTCATGAGTAATCTCTTTCGGGCAAACACAAACAGGGGCAGCGAACGTCGCTGCCGGCGAGGACTGGCGTGAGCTCAGCTAATCGTGGTGGGCTTTGTGGGAGGTTGCCCGAAGCGGGCGGAGGTAGACGAGGTACTCGTTGAGACCAACCTTGAGCACGCGGCTGACCTCATACCGGGTCTGGTTCGCCTGGTCACGATAGATATCGCCGGCGCGGAAGCGGCCGACGCGCATCTCGCGCGCGGTCTTGGCGATCAACTCGTACGTGACCTTGTGGCAGTTATTGCACGTGAAGTATTGGTTGACTTCATCGGTCGGCCCGGTATAGCCGCGGTGCACAAGTGAGGTGTCGAAGCTGTCGCACCAGGGACACCGGCGTGCCTCGGCTGCCGGAACATTGATATCAGCAGATTCCAAAGCGTTCATTGATCCGTGCGGGACCTCTGCATCGGTCTTCAGTGCATCATGCCGGAATAATCTCATGGAAGTATAACAGCCCATGTGACTGCGGCTCTGTCGATGGTTGCCCCCAGCAGGCATAATTGGGCCATCCGACGTATCGCT
>DASQCG010000165.1:0-3063 GCA_035634825.1 Thermomicrobiales bacterium
GACAAGGTGACCGTGGCGGTGATCGGTCAGGGCGACGCTGCCGCCAACCGGGCCAAGAGCGTGGAGCATGGCCTGACCAACGTCCTGCTCCAGAACAATGGCGAGGTCTCCGGCGCCTATCAGGCCAAAGGAACGCCCACCGCCGTGCTGATCGCCGCCGACGGATCGATCGCATCACCGGTTGCCGCCGGCGCCGATTCCATTCGCACGCTCTTCCGATCTTCGATCATCAAATCCGTTCCGGCGGCGCCTCTGCCCCTTCGGGTCACAAAATCGAACGGAAACGGCCAGGGCAGTAATGGCTCAACCCAAAACGGAGCCGCGGAGCAGCCCAGCTCGATTGGCAAGCCGGCGCCCGATTTCAGTCTGTCGGATCTCGCCGGCAATTCCGTGACGCTGGCCGACTTCGCCGGCGAGCCCACTGCTGTTGTTTTCTGGAATCCCGGTTGCGGGTTTTGCCGCAAGATGCTGGATGACCTCAAGAGTTGGGAGACGGGGCGACCGGCCGGATCGCCACGAGCGCTCGTCGTCTCAACCGGTACCGTCGACGCAAATAAGGAACAGGGTATTGCCTCGACCGTCGTCCTGGACGAGGGATTCGCAACGGGCCGCGCCTTTGGAGTGAGCGGAACGCCGTCCGCAGTTCTGGTCGATGAGAACGGTCTCATCGCCAGCGCCCCGGCGGTGGGCGGACCGCGCGTGATGGCCCTGCTGACCGGTGAAGAGATCGTGCCTGAGGCGCCGGCAACCCCCAGCGTCGTGCTGAATGTAGGAGATGACGCGCCGGCGATCTCGCTACCGGATCTGGATGGCCAGACCGTTTCGTTGTCCGACTTCAAGGGATCCGAGACGCTCGTTCTATTCTGGAATCCGGGTTGCGGGTTCTGCCAGCGTATGCTCGATGACCTGCGGGCATTCGAGGAACGCGAATCAGCGCCGCGCTTGCTGCTCGTGTCGACCGGAGACATCGAGACCAATCGTCAGGCCGGGCTGCGCGCCCCAATCCTGATTGACCAGGGATTCGCGACCGGCCGGGCGTATGGCGCCAACGGTACCCCATCGGCAATTCTGGTTGATGCTGACGGAAAGATCGCCGGACCTCTCCTGGTCGGCGCGCCAAGCATCCTCGCCGCATCGGGGCACGTATAAACCACGGAACTTCGCGGGTTTCGACGATGGCTGGTGGTCAGATGAAACCGACGCGCAATCACACACCATTTCCACCATGTCCCACGGATGGCCTGGCCGATGCATGCGCAAGACTGATCGTTTCCGAGCACTCTTTGGCGCATGGGCGTTGCCAAAATGCCATCAGCGGACCAGCGCAGGGCGGATGTGTAGCGCTGCATACCGCGCGGAGCCCACTCGGGAGAAAAGTACCGCGAAGGGTGCGACAGAAGGGCTACCCACTCTCCTCGTGCCTCCCCCTACTTTCGGGCTATTCCTTACGCACGCCCCTGGCACGCCGTCTGTGTGAACAGGTGCGGATCGTAAGACACGGCGAACCTGAGTTGGCCAAACTGGGATTCGCATAGCGGTGGAGCACTGATGGGTTTGATGAGCTCGAGCAATGGCGAAGAAGGCCCCAACTGGTCGCATATCGAGCCCAGCCGGGAGTTCCGGGTTGAGTACAGAGTCGCCGGTTCAGACACCGTCGTACTGGCCAGAATCAAGAACGTCTTCGCGCACCACGACACATTGACGCAATACGTCTCCCGCTTCCTGTCAGAGTGCGGATCGTCGACGCCCAGCGGAGAACTTGTCCTGGTCGATGACGACACTGACGCAGTTCTCGCTCGACGTGATCTTCACCGCGCATTCCACGACTTCCGGAAAGCCCGCAATCTCAGCTGAGCCGAGTTGCGGGCCAATCAATCTCGCGCCGACCAGCGGTCCAGGCTACACCGCCCTGGATATCGCGAAGCAACGTGAAACTGACAACCACCCCTCCACCGGGTTCGCTGTAGCCGATCGGATACCGCTGATCATCCTCCACTGTGAGAACCGCTTGGCGCGAACTGGCGGTGGTCTACGAACTGCGGAGACAACTGTCGATTTACGTTCGTTCCCGGGACTGCTCGCCGATCAGATCTCGAGCAAGGGGTCGGGCCACGTCGCCGGAACTGACCGCTGCGCTGCTGCATCAAGGCGCGGACCACGACCTCTTGGAGCGGAACGATTTTCCCCGGCCAGTCACAGGGCAATCCAAAGCACCACGATCAGGAAGAGAATTCCGATCGCGGCGATGAAGATCCACATCGCGATACCGAACCGATTCTCTTTCTCAGCGACCGCGGCGGGATCGTCAAGGCGGCGCGGCGGATACTTCTCCTGCTCGGTCTTGATGTCGGGTACAGGGTTTAAGTCCGGGTTGCGCGGGTCGGTCATGGCTACACCTCCTGCCATCGAGCGGTATCTGCGGCTTACCGTACCGTTTAGCCGGATGCCGGGCATGTGGGAACGTTACACCGAGGCGCTGGCACGTCCATGCGGGGCCATTGGTTAGACTTGCGGCAACATTCGCTGCGGATGTGGCGGAACGGCAGACGCTGCGGACTTAAACTCCGCTGGGGTAACCCGTGCGGGTTCGAATCCCGCCATCCGCACACTTTGAGGAGCAGTTCATTGATTGACAACGCGAAAGACACGATCGGCAATACCGGCCTGCGCGTGACCGTCGATCCACGCCGCTGCGTCGCCAATGGCAAGTGCACCTATGCCGCGCCGGGCGTCTATGTGATCGATGAGGAGACCGGCGTGGCCTACGTGGACGATGAGGAGCGCGCGACCGTCGAAAACCTCTTCGCCGGCGCCCGCGCCTGCCCGACCGACGCGATCATCATCGAGCAATACGGCCGCCGCGTCTATCCACGAATCCTGGCCCCGAATCCGGAGTCGAAGAGCACGGGAGAGTAACCCTCGCCGGAACAGGCAAACATAAACCGGGGCAGGTGGCTCGCCACCTGCCCCGGTTTATGTTTGCCTGTTCCGGCGAGGGTTACTCTCCCGTGCTCTTCGACTCCGGATTCGGGGTCAGGATTCGTGGATAGACGCGGCGGCCGT
>DASQCG010000166.1:0-4495 GCA_035634825.1 Thermomicrobiales bacterium
GAGTCGTCGTCGGGTGAGTAGGGTGACACTGGACGTCAGCTGGATTGACCTGCTGGCCCAACATTGGTAGATCGAACGAGGATACGATTCCCGCGTCGTTGAATTCAGCGCTTGGATTGTGGTGTCAATCCGGGAAAAGGAGCGCCGCATGGCCCTCGAATTCGGGGTTCAGCTCAAGGCATTTCCGTCTGATGGCAGCACCGACCTGCTTCGCTTCTATGACGACCAAATCGCCGGGCTTCCACCGGAGTTCACATCGCTTTGGGTGAGCGACCACTTCCAGTTCGGCCATGATCCGGTGCTGGAAGGTTGGACCTGGCTCACCTGGCTCGCGGCGCGCTTTCCGCAGTTCAAGGTCGGTCACCTCGTCCTTGGACAGGGGTATCGCAACCCAGCCTTGCTGGCCAAGATGGGGGCAACCTTGCAGGTGCTCTCCGGTGGGCGATTCATTCTCGGCCTGGGCGCTGGCTGGCACGAAGAGGAGTACCGCTCCTATGGCTACGGCTACCCGTCGCGCGGAGAGCGGGTTACGCAGCTTGCCGAGGCGCTGCAGATTATCCGGATGATGTGGACCCAACCCACGGCGACCTTCCGGGGCGAGCATTACACGATCGTGGATGCGATCTGCGAGCCGAAGCCCGATCCCGTGCCGCCGATCTTCGTCGGCTCACCCGGCCCCAGGGTCATCCGCGTGGCGGCGAAATACGCTGACGGCTGGACGTGGGATGCGCCGATAGAAACGTACGGCCCGCCGCACGCCGAGCTGCTCAAGGCCTGTGCGGAGATTGGCCGGGATCCCGCGACCGTCTGGAAGCTGACCTTCGCCGATCTGGACTTTCCCGACGATCCTGCGCAGTTTCAGGGCCGTCTCGAGCACTCGTACTATCCCGGGATGTACCTTTCGCAACTTGGTCCGACGCCGGCCGACGCGGTGGAGCAGCTGACTCCGCTGATCGCCCTCGGCGTGAGCCACATCATCGTGTTCGGTTCCACCAAACGCACCATCGAGCGCTTTGCCGAGGAGGCGGTCCCCGAGTTGATGAAGCGCAGCTTGTCCAGCCTGCAACAATCGCCGCTGCCGGACTAGGGCGTCCGTCAATCGGGATCGGGACTTGGCATCAGTTCATCAGTGGTTGGCGGCTCGAATGTCTCCCACCACTGGCGCAGCTCCGCTTCCGATACCGGGAATGAGGTTGGCCGCGGATCACGGGTGCGCCACTCGAGGCGGTGGATCAGCTCCGCCAGGGGGACGTCGAGAAAGCGAAGCTCGGTCTTGACATCGAGGGATGCCGCGCGGGCCCGGCAGTCCTCCCGCTCGGCGCGCGACCAGAAGCCCCAATCCAGCACCACGTCGCGGCCGAGCTGCGCGACCTGAGCGGCGATCTCCCATTGGACGTGCTTGATAGCGTCGCGCTGTTCCTCACCGTGGCCGGTGATTGACCCAAACAGCTGCACCATCCAGTCGTCCTCTGCGAGGCGCAAGGCCGGACGCTCGCGCGCGAGATGCTCGGCCAGGGTGGTCTTGCCTGAGCCGGGCAGGCCACAGAGCAGAATGATCGTCGCCATGGTGGCTCATCTCTCGCCGAGACCGACAGGCGGTCAGGCCGGGCTGAGGTAGGTGCCGGCGGCCCAGCCGGTGCCGTAGTCCTTGTTCTGGACGCCATACCAGTCGTGGCTGTCGGCGCGGATCGGCGGGTCGGTGACCGTCAGCTCCTCGCCGCGCGGCACGGCGACCAGGTCGCGGTAGGCCCGGCCGGGACCGCTCCGCAGCACAACCGCGTTGGTGTCGACCACGACTGTATCGCCGACCGCGAAGACGACGCCCGAGCCGCGCGCCGCGAGGTAGACTCCGACCGCCCAGCCGGTCCCATAATCGGTCTCGATCTCGTGCCAGACGAAGCCGTCGGCGCGGACCGGGCCGTCCGTGACGACGCCGGCGGTGCCGTAGGGCAGCGAGGCGACGACCGGCGCGCTGCGGCCGGGATCGGTGCGCAGGTTGAGCATGTCGGTCGCGACGACCACCTTGTCATCGATCGCGAAGCCGTCGCCGGCCACATCTCCCGAGGCGATGCGCTGGAGGACGACGCCGGCGCAGTAACCCCAGCCGTAATCGCCGGAGACACCGTACCAGGCGTAGCCCTCACTGGTGGTTGCGCCGTCGGTAACGGTCAGGACCGTACCCCAGGGCAGTGTCGTCAGCGTGTCGGAGTCGGTGCCGGGTCCGGAGCGGAGGTTGGCGTCGTCGACGATGACCTGGACCGTATCGCCCGGGTAGAACTCGGCGGTGATCGTCGGGTCGGCGCCGGACAGGACCGCGGCGACCTGGTCCCGGATCGTGTCGAGCTGGCTGTAGAGGCCATCGCCGGGACAGGTCTCATCGAGGACATCGCGGTGGCCGCAGATCGTCGGCAGGGTGGCGGTCTCGTGGAAGTCCGCGTATCCGTGGGGATCGAGGTTGCGGGCGGCCCAGGCGGCGATCCAGACCAGACCGGCCTGCGCCTCGGGCGTGGTCTCGATCGTGCTGAAGTCGCCGAGCAAGCCGATCCCGCTGGAGCCGTGCGCGTACTGGTAGGCGTGACCGCCGACGACATTCTCGCCGCCGTAGCGCCCCTCGTAGACATTGCCCATCTGATCGACCAGGTAGTTGTATCCGAAGTCGCCCCAGCCCCGTTCGACCGCGTGGTAGTAGTAGATCGCGCGCATGGCGACAAGCGGATCCTGGAAATTGGGCGTGACCGTGTGGTGGACGATCACGTGCTGGACCGTCTGGTAGGCGAGCGGCCACCAGACGACCCCGTTCTCATCGAAGCGGTAGGACTCGTCTGCGCCCCAGGCCGCGCGGGAGATGATGGGCGGTTGCCAGACGCCGGTTGTCGCGTCCTGATCGCCGCCGACCGCATCGGCCCAGGCGGGTCCGGCGGTGCTGTCGATGCAACTGAAGGCGAGACCGGGGACCGCGATGAGCTCGCCGCGGGAATTGAGCGCGCGGTAGCGGACGTACGATGCGCCCTCTGCCAACTGGAGCTCGCCGAAGCGGCGGCCGTCGCGATCGGGCGGACCGGCGTCGTGGCTGGCCTCGCCGACCGTGACCGGGTCGGTCCATGTCTCGCCGTCGATGCTGACCGAGATCTCGATCAGGACATCGGTGTCCGCCTCGCCGCTCCAGGTCGGGGCGATGGCCGAGAAGGGCGCTTCGAGCTGGAAGGTGCGCAGGCCGTCGACGTCCGGAACCGTATCGGGGTGCTCGGCCTCGACCCAGGTGAGAGACGACGTGACCGGCTCCTCCGTCGACTGGGCGCGGGCAGGTGTGGCGATGCCCGATCGGGCGGCCGCGGCCATGGCGGCGAAGGACGCGGCGGCCTTGATGGCGACGCGGCGGTTGAATTGCTGGATGGACAGAGCCGGAGCGGCCATGCGGTTCTCCTCGACAGACGTGGATCAGGCGGGAGAACAAGCGGGGAGTAGCTACATTAGCAGTGTACGTACACTGTGGCAAGTTGAGGGGACAGGGATCAGGGGACAGGGATCAGGTACGCTCTCGCTAAAACTTAAAACCTAAAACCTGAAACCGAAAGACGAAAGACCAATGACCAACGACCAATTCGTGCCCCGGTTTGTGACGTTCGACTGCTACGACACCTTGGTGGAGTTTCCGATTGAGCGGGTGACTGCGGAGATCCTCGGCTCGCGCCTCGACGGAATCGACCTGGACGAATTCTTCCCCGCCTTCGAGCGTTTGCGGTATGAGACGACGACCGATGGCCCGTATCAGCCGTATCGGGATGTCATTTCAGGGACCCTCGCCGGCATCATGGCCCAGTACGGGATCCCGTATCGGGACGAGGACGGCGCGGCGCTGGTCGCGGCGGTGTCGACGTGGGGTCCGTATCCCGACGTCCCGCCGGCGTTGGAACGGCTTCGCACCCGGTATAAGCTGGTCATCATCAGCAATTCCGACGACGACATCATTGCTGGCAACGTTGCTCGCATCGGGGTGCCGATCGATCACGTCTTCACCGCGCAGCAGGCGGGCGCGTACAAGCCGTCTCAGGCCACGTTCGATTACGTCTTGCGGACCCTGGGCTGCCGCAAGGAGGAGATCCTGCACGTGGCCCAGGGGTTCGAGTACGACATCATCCCGGCCATTCGGATGGGATGGGAGCGGGTCTGGATCAATCGCTACGGCAAGCCAAGCGATACCTCGTACGGTCCATACCGCGAGCTGCCGGACCTCTCAGGATTGCCAGACCTGCTCGGCGTATAGGACGGCGGCGAGGCACTATGCCCCGGAGTTCCGCACCATGACGATGCCGATGGTCGTGGCTCGATTTGCGCGGGATTACGTGAATCCGGTAGCGCGGCGGTTTGCTGGGCGGGTGCCGCCGTTTGCGATCGTGCGGCATGTGGGGCGGTCGTCTGGGCGGGAGTACCGGATGCCGATCATGGTCTTCCGGACGGACGATGGCTTCGTGATCGCGCTGACCTATGGGCCGGG
>DASQCG010000167.1:0-1789 GCA_035634825.1 Thermomicrobiales bacterium
AGGATCGGGCGGATGCCGAATCGCCGCATCATCGGCAGCATGATCGCGAGCGAGATCAGCCAGCGCCCGACCGAGAGGATGAAGGGCGGGTAGGTCTCAAGTGCAACCTTGATGCCGATCGCGGTCGTGCCCCAGATGACCGCGGTGGCGACCAAGGCCAGGTAGGCGACCGATTCCCCCTCGAACCGACTGCCTTTCGCGCGCAGCGTCACCGCCGGTGTTTGGGTCGTATTTGCCACCGTCAGTCGAGGTTGGCGATCGGGATAGGATCGATCTGGTCCGCCGGCTCGAAGCCGAAGATGCGGCCGTAGAAATAGAGCTCGCCGTCCAGCGTGCGCTTGATATTTGCTGCCTGGCGGAAGCCGTGCTGCTCGCCCTCATAGAGGACGATCGCCACCGGCACGCCCTTCTTCTTGAGCGCTTCGTAGATCAACTCCGACTGGTTTGGCGGTACCACCTTGTCCTCCAGACCGTGGAAGAGGATCAGCGGTGCGTTGATCTGGTCGATGTGGTAGAGCGGCGAGCGCTCCTTGTAGATCTCGATCCCCTCGGGATAGGGCGCGATCAGACCATCAAGGTAGCGCGACTCGAACTTGTGCGTCTCGAGGGCCATGATCTCAAGGTCGCTGATGCCGTAGAGCGCGCAGCCGGCATCGAAGGTATCGCGGAAGGTCAGCGCGGCCAGGGTCAGGTATCCGCTGGCGCTGCCGCCGCGGACTGCCAGGCGATCACCGTCGACGATGCCCTGCTCGACCAGGAACTGGGCCCCGTAGACGCAGTCATCGACGTCATAGATGCCCCAGGTGTCCTGCAATGCGTCCCGGTATGGGCGGCCGTAGCCGGTGCTGCCGCGGTAGTTGACGTCGAGCACCGCGAAGCCGCGGCTGGTCCAGAACTGAAAGCGCAGCTCCATCGAGGTGTTGGCCGCGCTGGTTGGTCCGCCGTGGCTGCTGACGATCAGCGGCGGCAACTCGTCCTCCGGACCGGTGAAGTCTTTGTTCCGGGGCAGGTAGAGGAAGCCATGGGCGACCTGGTCGTCGCTGGTCGGAAAGGTGACCGTCGTTGGTTCGATCAGGTAGTCCGGATCGATCGAGATCGTGCTCGAGGACTTGATCAGCGTGGTCTCGCCCGTCGTCAGGTCGTGGCGGTAGAGGCCGGTCGGTTGCGTCGCAGAGCCGGCCACGAAGGCGACGATATTGCCTTCGGCGGCGATCGAGCTGACGTCGGTGAACGGAGTCGGGACCGTCGTGAGCTCGCCGGTGGCCAGGTTAATGTCGCCGATGTACCAGGAGCCATTCTGCGAGTAGGCGCCGATCAGTCGCTCGTCGGAGATAACCACGTATGTCGACATGCCGACGACCCAGAGCGGTCGCCCGAACTCGGCCTCCATGTCGATCAGGTGCGTGATCGTGCCGTCCTGATAGCGGTAGAAATTCCACCAGCCGGTGCGGTCGTCGACGAAGATCAATGCCCCGCTCGGTGTCCATTCCGGCTGGAAGACCGACGAGCCGCTGCCGCCGGCGATGTGGCGGCCATTGTGGATCGTGCCCTCGGCATCGACATCGCCGACCCAGAGCTCGGCCGCGTCCCAGGGCATGTTCGGGTGGCTCCATTCGAGCCAGGCCATCTTGCGTCCGTCCGGGCTGAGACGAGGGTTGGTCAGGAAGTCGGCCCCTCTGACCAGGTTCGCGCCGCCGTCGGCATTGGGACCGCTCGGGTTGAGCGAGACGAGGGTATTGATCGCCTCGATATCGGAGACGCCGTGGTCCTCCTGGATACTGACCAGGCG
>DASQCG010000168.1:0-5940 GCA_035634825.1 Thermomicrobiales bacterium
CCCGACCGCATTCGGGTGCGCGCGGTTGGCTGGAGGATCGGCGGCCGCGCGTGAGGATTGCACTTGACGGCTTCAGCAGGCGCGCCAATCGCTCGTGAAGCTGAAGAAGGAGATTGACGGTGGCGCTCGCAATGCCAACCAATCAACCGGAGCTGCCGGACCAGATCCGGCGCAGGGATCTCCGGGTGATTCGCTCCGGGATGACAGCGATCGATCAGGGTCAGACGATGACGATCGGTTCGCTGCCGCTCGAGCGCGGAGGCGTGCTGCCGGATGTCGAAATTCGTTACCGGACCTGGGGCACACTGGATGAGACCGGTCACAACGCGGTGCTCGTGCTCCACGCACTCACCGGCGACAGCAACGCCGCCGGTGACGGTGGGTGGTGGGAACCGCTGATTGGCCCGGGCCGGGCGATCGACACCGACCGCTACTTCGTCATCAGCTCCGACATCATCGGCGGCTGCTCAGGCAGCACCGGCCCGACCTCTATCGACCCCCGCACCGGCGAAACCTATGCCATGCACTTTCCGATTGTCACGATCGGCGACATGGTCAATGCCCAGCGGCGCCTGGTCGAGCGGCTCGGCGTCACCAGCCTCGTAGCCGTCGGTGGCTCGATCGGCGGGTACCAGGCGCTTGAGTGGGCAACACGGCACCCCGATCTCGTCTCGGCCACGATCTCGATCGCGGCGTCGGGACGGCTCAGTCCCTTTGGCATCGCCACCCACAGCGAGATCGGACGGCGCGCGATCATGGCCGACCCCGATTGGCGCGAGGGCGACTACGCCCGCTTCGGCGTCTTTCCAGCGTCGGGACTAGCGATCGCCCGGATGGCGGCGATGCTGACCTACCAGGGCCGAGAGATCATGGAGGAGCGTTTCGGTCGCTCCCCCGCGAGCCGGCCATCGCCATACGCGCCATTCGGCGGCACCTACGATGTCGAGGGTTACCTCCATCATCAGGGCCAGTCACTTGTTCAGCGATTTGATGCGAACAGCTACCTCTACCTGACCCGCGCCATGGACCTGTACGACCTCGGCGGGGAGCAAGGGGACGACCATTGGCTGCGCCAGATCGCGGCGCCGCTGCTGCTCGTCGGCATCCGCTCCGATTGGCTGTACCCGCCGGAGGAAGTCCGGGTGCTGGCCGCCCAGGCAATTGCGCTCGGGCGAGACGCCGCCTATCTCGAGCTCGACTCGCCGCACGGGCACGATGCCTTCCTCAAGGAATGGACCGCGCTCGGCGGAATGCTCCAGCGATTTCTCGACCGAGTTCGCCCCGGTGAGGAGAGGGAAGGGGGGATGATCGCCCAGTGACGTTGACCCGCAGCCGGAGTACCCGGCCGCGGCATGAAGTGATTACGGCGCGCGATCGATAGGTTCGTTCGTGCTGGGAATGAAATTGATTGCTTGCGAAATGGAGAACACGGCAATGACTGAAGCAACGATGACCGGATTTGAAACCCTGGCCCTGCATGGCGGACAGGAGCCCGATGGGGCGACCAATGCCCGCGCGGTGCCGATTTATCAGACGACCTCGTACGTATTCAACGACACGGATCATGCTGCGCGGCTCTTCGGGCTCAAGGAATTCGGCAATATCTACACCCGGATCATGAACCCCACGACTGATGTCCTCGAAAAGCGAATTGCGGCGCTCGAGGGCGGCGTTGGTGCGCTGGCCTTCGCCTCCGGTCAGGCGGCCGAGACCATGGCTATCCTGAATCTGGCCGGAGCGG
This sequence comes from Thermomicrobiales bacterium, assembly GCA_035634825.1. GTDB lineage: Bacteria > Chloroflexota > Chloroflexia > Thermomicrobiales > UBA6265 > DASQCG01. The sequence continues at coordinate 1,742 of DASQCG010000168.1, forward strand.
GCGACGAGATCGTTTCCACCACGAGCCTGTACGGCGGAACCTACAACCTGTTCCACCATACGTTGCCCAAGCTGGGCATCACCGTCAGGTTCGTCGCGCCGAATGCCGGAGCGGTCGCCGCGGCGATCACGGACAAGACGAAGGCTGTCTTCTCGGAGACGATCGGGAATCCCGACCTGAACACGCTCGACATCAGTGCCGTGGCCGCGGTGGCGCATGCGGCCGGCGTACCGCTGATGCTCGATAACACACTGCCGACGCCGTACCTCGTGCGGCCGTTCGATCACGGCGCCGACATCGTGGTCCACTCCGCGACCAAGTTCATCGGCGGCCATGGGACATCGATCGGCGGTCTGGTCGTTGATGGCGGGACATTCGACTGGGCGGCATCCGGGCGCTTCCCCGAATTCACCACGCCGGATCCGAGCTACCACGGTCTGGTCTACAGTGATGTCTTCACCGCCGAGAATTTCGGCGCCAACATCGCCTACATCATCAAGCTGCGCGTCCAGCTCCTGCGCGATATGGGCGCCTCGATGAGTCCGTTCAATGCCTTCATGTTCCTGCAAGGGCTGGAGACACTGCCGCTGCGCATGGAGCGGCACAGCCAGAACGCGGCGGCCGTCGCGCGCTATCTGACCGAGCACCCGAAGGTGACCTGGGTGAACTACCCCGGCATGCCGACTCATCCGGCCTATCAGACGGCCAGCAAATACCACCGGGGCGGCTGCTTTGGCGCGATCCTTGGATTCGGGATCAAGGGAGGCAGCGAGGCCGGTCGGCGGTTCATCGACAACCTGGCGCTCTTCTCGCACCTGGCCAACGTGGGCGATGCCAAGTCGCTCGCGATCCACCCGGCCACGACCACGCACTCCCAGCTTACCGAAGCCGAGCAGGCGACGACCGGCGTCACCGATGACTACGTCCGCCTGTCGGTCGGCATCGAATCGATCGGTGACATCATCACCGATCTGGATCGGGCTCTGGCGGCCACCTAACCCGGAAACAACATACAGCGGCGCGGGAGGGGACCAAATGATGAGGTCCCCTCCGTCTTTTGCCCGATGCGATTTCCCCCCACACAGGTTTACATGGTCATATACATGGTTCCTGGGATGAGGCCACGCCCGAACACTGGCAGGATAAGCATGTCGGGAATGTGGTTCCGGCGATAAGCGAGCACTGGAAGGATGAACCCACGATGGTGATGTCTTTGATCGGATATGGATTGACCAAGGCAGCGAGAACGGATCTCGTCGCGTCGACCGGTTTCGAGGGATTAGACCTTCCCCGGTACCGCACGGCGATCCAAACAGCGCGCGAGCATGCTGTTCGGGCATGGTCGGCTGGTGAGGCGGGCGGGATTGCCGACGGCGACATCGCCCACAACGATTAAAAGAACGGAACATATTGATGAACGAGATGTTGACGATTGCCAACTTCGAGATTTCCGAGCGACATCGTCAGGCCAGGAATGACCGACTGGTGCGAGAGCGGCGGGCAGCCGGCTCCCCACCCGAGCCTGGATCTGGCAGCAGATCCGGTGGATTCGGTGACCTGATCGCCTGGATGACGCGAAGTCTGACCCGCGCGACTACATAAGGTGCCCACATGCTCCGCCCCGTCCTGGACAACGACACACGTTCGTTTGCATCCGGGGCGGGGCGCGTCGTGTCTGGTATCGCGAGCGCTGAATTGACAGCGTCTGAAGCACTCAATACGCTCAGCCCATCGCTTCGCCAAAGGAAACATGCGATGGTGCGGGAAACACGATACGCGCGGAGCGGCAGCGCGAGCATCGCCTTCCAGACCTTCGGCAGCGGCCCGCTTGATCTCGTCCTCGGCCTTGGATGGCTGTCGAACCTCGACGCCGTGTGGGAGGAGCCGCGCTACGCCAGATTCCTGAGTGGCCTAGCCTCATTCGCTCATGTTGTTGCGTACGACGCCAGGGGTACCGGTCTTTCGGATGCAATTCCACTGGCGGAACGGTTGAGCCTCGACGAGCGGGACAACGACCTGCTGGCCGTGATCGACGCTGCGAACCTGTCCGCCCCGGCCCTGGTCGGTTTCGGCGCAAGCGGGTTCACCTTCGCGCATTTTGCGGCGATACATCCCGAGCGTGTCCGAGCGCTGGTCCTGATCAACAGTGCCAGCACCGGGATTGCGCGGCTGACATCAGACGAGACAGGCACGGTGTTGATTGATTTGCAGACTGTCGCGCCGAGTGCCGCGCACGAGCCGTCATTCACTGCCTGGTGGGAGGCGTTTTTGCGCCGGTGCGCAAGCCCGGGCTCGATGCAGTCCCTTGCCCGGATGAACGCGGGGATCGATATCCGCCCCGAGCTGTCCCGGATTGAATCGCCGACATTGGTGCTACATCGCGCAGGAGATCGCGCTGTACCGATCGCATCCGGGCGAGAGCTCGCCGCGCTGATTCCGGGTGCGATATTGCGGGAGCTGCCGGGCGACGATCACCTTGTCTTCATCGGTGACGTGGATCGCCTTATCGACGAAATTGAGCAGTTTCTGACCGGCGCGCGGACCCGGCGAGACCTTGAGCTCGACCTCGCCACGATCCTCGTCATCGATGTCGCTGACAGCGCTGAGGTCGCGATTGCCTTGGGCGACCGACGATGGGCCGAGGTGTGGACTCAGGTGGAGACGATCTTCGCCGACGAGATCATGCTCGAAGGTGGACAGCCGCTCATGACCCTGCCCGGCGGGTTCGTGGCCTCATTCCGAGCGCCGGTTCCGGCGCTCCATTGTGCCACTCGGCTGCTCGATGCCATTCAGCACCTTCGACTTAACGCACGGGCGGGACTCCATGCCGGCGAGCTCCCGGCCGGTCGGGCAGGCGGCACCGGAGTCGTTGGCCAACTGGCGATGCGGGTCGCTCGGCTGGCCCGGCCGGGAGAAATCCTGGCGACTGACGCGATAGCGGGCTTGGCCTCCGGTGCGGATCTCTCCTTTGAGGCTGCCGGAGAGCACCCGATGTCGGGATACCCCGGCGGATGGCATCTGCATCGGGTACGGCGCGCTGGCCAGGGTGCGCTTCCGGGCGCCGCGCCGGGGGGCGATGGGCGGCCATTGGCGATGCTTAGTCCTCGTGAGCGCGAAGTCGCGGCCCTGATTGCGCTCGGGTTGTCGAACCGCCAAATTGGCGACGAGCTGGTGATATCTGTAGCGACGGTCGAGCGGCATGTGGCCAACATGTTGGGCAAGCTCGGGTATCGGTCGCGGACCCAGATCGCGGGGTGGGCGGTCGATCACGCCATTTTGACTTCGCCATCCTAGCGACGGCGGAGCGATATTTCGGAGGATATTACCGTGCAGATTGAAACGAGATACGCGAAGAGTGGCGACGCAAACGTCGCCTATCAGGTGATCGGCCAGGGTCCGCTGGACATCGTCCTCGTTCCGTGCTGGCTGACGAATATTGCCTACAACTGGCGCGAGCCTCGATTTGCACAATTTCTTGAGCGGTTGGCGTCCTTCGCGCGGCTGATCATCTTCGACAAGCGCGGCACCGGCTTGTCCGATCCGGCGCCGTCTTCGGAGCCGTTCACGCTCGAACAGCGCATGGACGATCTGACGGCTGTCCTGGATGCCGTCGATTCGAAGCAGGCCGTGCTTTTCGGCGTGGCGATCGGTGGCCGCATGTCGGCGCTCTATGCCGCGACCTACCCGGAGCGGGTGCGGGGTCTGATCCTGATGGAAACGGCGGCCCGTGGCTCGTGGGCGCCGGATTACCCGTGGGGACACACGCCCGAGCAACTGCAGTACTGGTATAACCAAATATTCGAGTCCTGGGGCGGACCGGTCTGGATCGAGGCATATGCGCCAAGCATTCAGCACGAGCAGCCGTTTCGGACATGGTGGGCCGAGTGCTTGCGCAGCAGCGCAGGTCCGGCGACAGCCGCGTCGATTTTTCGCCTCACCGCGGAGAGCGACATTCGCACCGCGCTGCCGTCGATCCAGGCGCCGACGCTGGTGCTGCACCGGAGCGGCGACATGGTCGCGAACGTTGAAGAGGGACGTTACCTGGCCGGGCAGATTCCCGGGGCACGCTTCGTAGAACTCCCCGGTGACGACCACCTTGCCTATGTCGGCGATCAGGAATCGATTTTCCGGGAGATCGGTCGCTTTCTGGCCGCGGAGCTCGACACCGTGCCGATGCGCCGGGCGCTGGCAACGGTCGT
>DASQCG010000169.1:0-1615 GCA_035634825.1 Thermomicrobiales bacterium
TTCGTCTCCCCGATCGCGTGTTCGTCGAACGACGAGATCCTCGTGGCATGCGAATCGACGAAGGAGTCGAGTTCGGAGTCAGGAAGCGAGCGATTCACGTATCCATATAGCTCAGCTAGATCGCCGTCCATGTCGTCCGCGCCGAGTAGAACTTCCAACGCACGTCCGCGTCCGATCAGCCGCGGACGTGCCATTGGCCCTCCGCCCGGCACCAAGCCCGCGCCCACCTCCCACTGCGACAGAATCGCCTTCTCTCTACTCGCACGGCGCAGCCGCGCAAGCATGTCGGGAAGCGCCTGCAAGCCGGTCGGCCCGGGCGGAAATTTCGTCGACTCCGCGGGCTTCGCCAGAAAGCTGTAGTGCGTCAGGAAGAATCCGTCGACAGCGCTGTCAAAGACGACGACTTTGACTTGCTCATCGGCCTCCAGGGCCGTGATGACTTCACTGAGCCCTGGAATAGTCTCTGGCCCAAAGATATTCAGCGGTGGGTGATCGAACGTAGCTCGCCAGTACGCGGGTGACCGTCGGGTGAGAAGAATCTGCCGGGCGGTCGTTGCGTCGGTCACGGGCCGCTCCTCGTATATGTATCCATCTGTTCGATGGCTGTCAGGCAATTGTGGTGCCGGCTGGATCGCCTCGCCTGGGAGCATGCTGGGAATCCGCTGGGAACTTGCCAACCCGAGCGACGCACCGCCTGCGCTTCAGCTACACGTTCGACCACCTCGCCGAGATCATTGAGCAATTCACTGACGAAATCGGCCTCACCCGCCACTCGCGGTGCAGGACTACGGCGGGCCCGTTGGCATGCGCCTGGCGCTGCGCCGACCCGAACGGCTGAGCGCACTCATCGTGCAGAACGCGGTCTGCCACGAAGGAGGCCTTGGCCCGCTGTGGGAAACCCGGCGCGCATTCTGGTCCGACCGTGCCCGTCACGAAGAAGCGCTGCCGTCATTTTGCGCTCGACGAAGCCCCCGACCTCGTCGCAGACCTCACCGGCAACTTCCTCGATGAGACGACGGGTGGCGAGTCGTCACGAGTTTGATGTGGGTCCTGACGTCCACTGTCGGGCCCGCAATCGTTCGAGCCGGGGGACCCGCGCGCCAGCTCAGGCGTTCGGATGTTCGCCGAATTATGTGATCTACCAACTGGATTGGGGCGATCGTGGATATTCTCTACGATCCATGAATGACGCCAGCTGTGCGATACCGAATCCGACGTCCAACAGTCCTCCCCGACGCGCTCGAATTCGTTTCCCGCCAAGATTTCCGCAGAACTGGTTATTACCACGACGGTCGACGAGGACGCACCATCCGCCCTTTATCGCACTTGCCCGCGATCGTTGGCTGCCGCAGAAGTTCGACATGGTGATCGAAAGCCGGGGGGAACCCCAGTGATGGGAACCGCGCTGGTGGGCGCAGCCACGTTAGACGAACTGCCGACTCAGCTTGGCATGCCGATTGACGTCCTTGTAGAGCAGGTACCGGAACCTCCCGGGGCCGCCGGCATAACAGGCCTGCGGGCAGAACGCGCGCAACCACATGAAGTCCCCCTCCTGCACCTCGACCCAGTCGTTGTTCAGCAGGTAGACCGCCTTGCCCTCTAGCACGTAAAGACC
>DASQCG010000170.1:0-2937 GCA_035634825.1 Thermomicrobiales bacterium
CCTTCCACGTCTTCTCCCGGGAGACCATGATCCGTAAATTGGACGGGCTGACCGATGCCGCCCAGCGCCGGGTTGCGCTGCCTTCGGGCGCGACGATGCTCGGTCTGTTCAAGCACTGCATCCACGTCGAGCGGTTGTGGATCGCATACGCCATGGGCGGCCTGGATGTCGATTTCCCGTGGACCGAAGAAGACGAGGAGGCCGACTGGAAGGTCGGGCCGGACGAGACCTTCGAGTCGCTGGTCGCGCTGGCCCGGGAAGAGGCAGCGCGTAGCGACGCGGTCGTACCCACGCTGAAATGGGACGAAATCGGCAAGAGCCCGCGCTGCGTCGAGGAGGGCCTGACCGTCGGCTGGATCCTGACGCACCTCAACTGGGAGATCGCCCGTCATCTCGGCCAGATGGACGTGATGCGTGAGCTGGCGGATGGGGTGACCGGAGAATGAGGCGAGAAGTCGAGCCGGCAAGCAGCCGGAAAACCCAAAACCTAAAACCCAAAACCTAAAACCCAAAACCTAACACCCAAGAGGGATCTATGACTGAAACGATCATCGATGAGCAAGGGCGGACCGAGCCGCCGCGATCTGGCGGTCCGGTCGAGGTGGTGATGGGGTTTCACCGCTTCTTGCGCGAGACGCTGTACTGGAAATGTGCCGGCCTGACCGAGGAGCAGCTGCGCTGGTCGCCGGTGCCGTCGGGGACCTGCCTGCTCGGCATCCTCAAGCACTCGGTCAACGTCGAGCGCTGGTGGATTGCCCAGGTCATCGGTGGACTTGATGTCGAGTTCGACTGGACGGACGACGACAAGGATGCCGACTGGCGACTGTTGCCGGAGGACACTCTCGAATCGGTCCGGGCGGCGTACGAGGCTGAGGCCCAGCGGAGCGCGCAGGTGCTGGCCGGAGTGCAGTGGGACGACGCGCCGAAAGAGGCCCAAGCCGCCGCGCACGGCCTCAACGTCGGCTGGGTCCTGACCCACATGGTCGAGGAAGTGGGCCGCCACTGCGGGCACGCCGATCTGATTCGTGAGCTGATCGACGGTCAGACGGGGGAATGAGGCGAGCAGTTGCCACCTGCCCGCGCGAATTCAGGCAAAGAGGCCGTCGGCGATCAGTGCCTGACAGATGGAGCCGATAGCGGGACCGCTCATGAGTGCGTACGTGTGCTCCGCGCCGAGCGGCGAGAGTTTCGATTGCGCGGCCTGGACGCCATCGACTGAGTCGAACAGGATCAACGCCAGCCGCTTGCCATCGCCCTGATCAAGCAGCATGAATCCGCGATAGCCATCGACGCCGCGGGCCGCAGGCACAATGTGCTGCTCGACCGCATCTCGAAGCGCGTCCGCGTTTTCCTGATCGACGGTGTAGGTCACAACGCTCGCAGCCAGTCCCATTGGTCGCTCCCCTCCCAGGATGTTCACACGAAACCTTCACGCCATTCTAGGCATACCGGGCAATCCCCCAGTCGCTTGCGTGGGATAATCTGGAGCGACGAGGGATCACGATGAAGCGACCAATCCACCCTTCCCTGTGGGCGAGCTGGAAACCGTTCGGCATCGGCGAGCAACATCCGAACAACTTCGGCGAAGTCGCCCGCGCCATCTGGGAAAACCGCGATCAGGCCGGGTACGCCTGGCGAATCATCTCGCAGGGAGTTTGCGACGGCTGTGCGTTGGGCGTGGCCGGGCTGCACGACTGGACGCTCGACGGCCCGCACCTCTGCAACATTCGTCTGCGCCTGCTGCGTCTGAACACGATGGGCCCACTGGACACAAACCTCCTGGCAGATGTCGAGCCCCTGCGCGCCCGATCGAGCGCAGAGTTGCGCGAGTTGGGCCGTCTGCCGTACCCGATGATCCGGCGGACGGGCGAACCGGGCTTCACCCGAGTCACCTGGGATGAGGCAATGGATGTCGTCTCTGATCGCATTCGGTCCACCGAGCCGGATCGGACCGCGTGGTACCTGACCAGCCGCGGCGTGCCGAACGAGACCTACTACGCGGCCCAGAAGGCGGTCCGGGCGATCGGCACGAACAACATCGACAATGCCGCCCGCATCTGCCACTCGCCGAGCACCGTCGCGCTTAAGGCAACGCTCGGCGTGGCTTCGACGACCTGCTCCTACACTGACTGGATCGGCAGCGATCTGCTCGTTTTCATCGGCGCGAACCCGGCCAATAACCAGCCGGTCACCACCAAGTACATGCATTACGCCAAGGCGGCCGGCACGCGCATGGTCACGGTCAACACGATGCGCGAGCCGGGCATGGAGCGGTATTGGATTCCGTCGATTCCCGAAAGCGCGCTCTTTGGCACGAAGTTGGCCGACGACGAGTTCCTGATCTCGACCGGCGGTGACGTCGCCTTCCTGTCGGGCGCCCTCAAGCACATGATTGAGCGCGATCTGCTCGACCACGAGTTCATCGCGGAGCACACGCACGGTTACGACGAACTGGTCGCCCACATCGATTCGCTGGGCTGGTCCGATCTCGAGCAAACATCCGGGGCGACGACCGCCCAGATGCGCACCTTCGGCGAGTTGGTCGGGAAAGCGCGGACGGCCGTCTTCGTCTGGAGCATGGGGGTCACCCAGCACACATACGGCGAGGCCACCGTTCGCGCGATCGTCAATCTCGCCCTGACCAGGGGATTCGTCGGACGCGACAAGTGTGGCCTGATGCCGATCCGGGGCCATTCCGGTGTGCAGGGCGGGGCCGAAATGGGCGCGTATGCCACGGCGTTCCCCGGCGGCGCGCCGGTCAATGAGCAGACAGCCGCGAGCCTCAGCAAGAAGTGGGGCTTCGATGTCCCGTCGACGCCCGGGCTGACCGCTCCGGACATGATCGACGCGGCGGCAAAGGGCGATCTGGACGTGCTGGTCGCCATGGGGGGCAATTTCCGCGAGGCGATGCCGGATCCGAAATACGTCGACCGGGCC
>DASQCG010000171.1:0-2352 GCA_035634825.1 Thermomicrobiales bacterium
GGACCGTGCGGCGGAGCAGGTCACGCAGGCGCTCGGCCTGGCGGGCGATCTCTTCGCGAGCCGACTCGGTGTCCCGAATTTGGGCGCGGAGCCGATCGGCCATCTCGCGGATGGCCCGGCTGAGACCGGCGGCGTCACTCGGGCCGACCGGCTCGAGGTCGAGCACGACCGCGCCGGTGCTGAGCGCCTTGGCCTGGCTGGTAAGCAGCCGGAAGGGCCGCGTCAGCCACTCACCGAGGAGCAGCGAGAGCAGCAGGCAGATCACGACAGTCCCGACCAGGGCAAGCAGCGCGCGTTCAATCAACATGCGGTTGGGGCCGAACGCGGTCGTTTCCGGACCGGACACGAGGACCGCCCAGTCGTTGCCGGGCATATCGATTGGTACCGCGACCGAGACGCGGCGCAATCCGGTTGGGTCCGTGAAGGTGGTGCGCGTGCGTTGGCTGGAGAGGGCGGACTTGATCGTGTTCGTCAGCGCCGGGCCGTCCTAGAAGATCTGACTGGGGTCGCTGCTTCGACCCGGGATGCTGACAATGTTGCCTGACGCGCTGACCAGGGCAATAGCGACATTGGAGCCGGTGGTAAAGCCGGCCGACGGCTGGTAGCCGGCGATCAACCGCTCGACCGAGTAGAACGCGCCGATCGCGCCGGACGGCATCTCCGAGCCGGCCGCATCGAGATTGGCATAGACCGGCACGATGATCGCGATGACCCTGACCTCGCCGGAGGGGAGCAGGAGGGCGTCAGAGACAGTCGGCTGTCCGCCCTCAACGGCCGCTTCGGCGGCCGTCTTGAATTCGGTTGGCAGAGTCGCGATATCGATCCCGCCGGACTGGGCGACAACGGTCAGGTCGTTCTTGAGCAGGAACACGCCGTTGACCGACTGCCGGCTGACCCGGTAGTCGTCCATCAGGGCGGCGGCCTGTTCCTTCTGCTTGTCCAGGGAGCGCACGGCCTCGGTCTCGGCCAGGACGCTTAGCGCCTCGCGCTGCCCCCGGATGAGCTCGGCAACGCTTTGCGAGACGACATCGGCCGTCGCGAACTCGCTGATGACAATTTGTTGCTGGCTCCGCCTGAAGCTCTCGTCAAGGATGATCGCCGAGATGGCGACGACTGGGACCAGGAGCAGCATCATCGCGAGGACGAAGCGGACTCGTGTCGAAATTCGGCTCATCATTACTTTGAGCGCCTGGTGACAGTGCGCGGAAAGAAACGCTCTCTTTGATTTGTGCTCACGTGCACCTGACCCGTGCGTGCCGGAAACCCCGGCCGCGTCCCGAATTGTTCAGCATAACCAGTCGGCTATCGAAAATGGCACGTCGTTAATAGTCGTCCATTGCCAACAAGGCACGCGTATACATCCGCGCCCTCCGCGGTATCCATCTGGGCCAATTCTGCGCAAATCTAGGTCGATTCCGACGAGCGGACATCGACCGGTATGATGCGCGTCATGTTGACTCGGATATTGCGGCGACCGGCCGGCGAGCTTTGGCGATCTCCGGCCTTCCTCAGGCTGTGGGCGGCCTCGGCGGTATCCGCGGCTGGTGACCAGGTCACCCGGTTGGCGCTCCCGATTCTCGCCGTGACGACGCTCGGCGCGGGGCCATTCCACGTCGGCCTGCTGCTCACCTTCGAACAGTTGCCACAGTTACTCTTTACGTTGGTCGCGGGCGCGTGGATTGACCGTCTCCCCAAGCGGCCGGTGATCATCGTCTGCGATGCAGGCCGGGCGCTGGTCCTACTGGCGGTGCCGATCGCGGCCTGGCTCGACATGCTGTCGATGCCGGCGCTGTACGCGATCGGATTTCTGGCTGGTGTCTTCACGACCTGGCACATGATCGCGTGGCAATCGTTGCTGCCGATGATCACCCCGGGCAACGAGATGATTGCCGGAGCCTCGGCCATTACGCAGATCGAGGCGATGGCGGAGGTTGCCGGGCCGGTGGCCGGCGGCGGGCTGGTCCAGCTCGTGGGCGCGCCGGCAGCCGTGCTGATCGATGCCGTCTCGTTTGCCGGGTCCGCGGCGCTGATCGGGCAGATCCGGGTCGAAGAGGAGCCGACCCGCGCGGCGCAGCGGTCGATCGTGGCCGAGATCAAGGCGGGTTTTCGCTACCTCTTCGCGGACCCGATCCTGCGCGCGATCGCGGTGAGCGGCGGGCTCGGAGTCTTCTTCTTTTCGATCCGGGATCCACTGTTGCGGGTGTTTCTGCTCGACACCAAGGGATTGAGCGCGGGCGCTTACGGCCTCGTTTTCTCGGTGGCGGCGGTTGGGTACACGATCGGCGCCTTCCTGCCCGGGCCGGTAGCGCGTCGGGTCGGGATCGGCAATGCGATCGTCTGGCCGAATGTCGG
>DASQCG010000172.1:0-8777 GCA_035634825.1 Thermomicrobiales bacterium
TGCCGACCCAGTAGAGCCGCCCGTTGACCTCGGCCGAGACGCCGTGACCGGGCTTGGCGGCGAAGTTTGTGGCCGGCAGCACCGGCAACCCGCGCCGGTTCGTCTCCGCCAGGATCGCCTTGGCGATGTGGTGTTCGGAGAACCGCTCCACGCTCGCCGCGAGCTGGACCAGCTCATCGTCGGTCAATGCCGGGTCGAGCGAGATCGCCGCCGTCAACGTCGGTCTACCGAGGGTCAGCGTGCCGGTCTTGTCGAAGGCGATGATCGGGATCGATCCCGCCGCCTCGAGGTACGCGCCGCCCTTGAACAGGATGCCGTGCCGGGCCGCGTTGGCCAGCGCCGAGAGGGTCGAGGCCGGCGTGGAGATGACCAGCGCGCACGGCGACATCACCACCAGGATCGTCATCGCCCGGTAGAAGGCATCATGCGCTGCCTGGTCGAGCACCTGCCAGCCGAACAGGAAATACAACGCCGAGAAGAGGATCACGCCGACCGCGTACTTGCCCTCGAACGCCTCCGCGAACCGCTGGGTTCTCCCCTGCTGCTCGCGCGCGTCGCTGACGACGCGGACGATCCGAGCCAGGGTGCTCTCGGTCGCATGCTTGGTCACTTCGACCTGCAGCATCCCGTAGCCGTTCATCGTGCCGGCAAAGACGGTGTCGCCAAGGCCCTTTCTAACCGGGACCGACTCCCCGGTGATCGTCGACTGGTCGATGTCGGAGGCGCCGGTGTGGACGACGCCGTCCACCGGGACACGCTCGCCCGGCCGGATCACGACGTGGTCGCCGACCAGCACATCCTCGATCCGGAGGACCTGCTCCCGGCCGTCGCGCAGGACGGTCGCCTGCTCCGGGGCCAGGGCCATCAGGGCCCGGACCGCGTTGCGGGTGCGATCCATCGCGAAGTGTTCGAGCGCGTTGGACGAGGCGAACAGGGCCAGCAGGACGCCGCCCTCGCCCCAGGCATTGATGACCGCGGCACCGGCCGCCGCCGTGACCATCAAGAGGTCGACGTTGACGATGCCGTGCATTAGGTCGGTAATCGCCGTCTTGAGGGCCAGCGTCCCGCCGGTCAGGTACGCGCCGACATAGAGTGCGCTGACGACCGACTGCGGGGTCGCGGTCAGGTGGTCGAGCGCCGCAGCGGTGATCAGCAGAAGCCAGGTTGCGGCCGCGAGGATGACGAGGATGTATTCGGAAAGGAACGCCCGGAGCGAGCGTGCGGATTCGGCCGGTTTGGTCACCGGGAGCCGCATGGAGGCCTGGAGCGATTGTGCCATGTGAGATCCGATCAAGCGGGGTGCGAATTGCGAGCGAAAACGAAGCGATTCGGCCCCGCCGAACCGCTGCTCAATTATACCCGATAATGAGATTCATTCTCAAAACTGACTTCGGTCGTCAGACTTCAGACATCGGGGTTCGGGGTTCGGGGTTCGGGGTTCGGGGTTCGGGGTTCGGGGTTCGGGGTTCGGGGTTCGGGGACGAGCGTACCGGTCAGGCGGTCACGTCGCCACGACCAACAGGTGGATCGCAATCCCTACATGCGCCTCCCCGCCTTTCCGCCTCCGCACCCCTCTCCTCGACTCCTCGACTACTCGACTCCTCGACTCATCACGCGCCGCGCGATCTTCTCGCCGACGAGCTGGGTGGCTTCGGCTATGAAGCGCTCGTCGAGCAGCTCCCGGAAGCGGGCATCGACGGCGCCGCGGGGAATAAATCCGGTCGCCTCGAGGAGTTGGATCAGGGCCTCGATCCGCAGGTTGAGCAGCACGGTCTCAATTCCCGCCGTCTCGGGCAGGGTCAGTGGCTCCTCGGGCGCCTTCGGCCGCGGCGCATTCCCCTTGAGCTGCATAATCGCCTCGGCCCAGACTGAAGAGTTCCCCCCGATCTCGACATCGGAGATGTCGCCGACAGGCTCCCGCTCTTGCGCCGCCACTCGCGGCGAAGGCCGGGGCGCGACCAACTCTTTGGCGGCCGCCTTCGACGCCTGCTCGGCCATCCGCCTCCGGTAGGACTCCGGCACCTCCCGGAAGGTAATGTCGTGGCGGAAGACCGTGCTCTCACCCTCGCCGCTGGCGACCGCCGTGTGATTCGTCACCCGGGTCACCATCATGACCGGCGTCTGACCGTCCTGGTAATCGAGCTGGACCGTCTCGCGACTGATCTGCTGCAGGAACTGCTTGTTCGGGAGGCGACCGCGGACGATGACGACGGCCTCCATCTCGGCCACCGTCTGGCCGGATTCATCCTGCACCGTGCGCTCAAAGCTGCCGTGGATGCGGGTCGGCACCCCGTTGATCAGTATCTGCTCCCGCGAAACCACGCCGTCCCTCCGGAGGCAATCCGCACCGCCACCCGGCGGAATCCGTGGCCTCATCCTAGGCCGCACCCGCTGAACGGACAGTCCACCACATGTACCGGCCGGGGCGGCTGTTCGGGTAATTGGAGCCGGGCACAGTGGCCCGCCGATCCCTACACTTTGCGGCGTATCCGCCTCCATCCAGGAAGGGACTCCCGTGACGACCGCCACTCCTCGCCTCTCCGCCGCCGATCCGCTCAACCTCGAGGCGGAGTACACCGACTTCGAGCGCGAGCTTCGCGACCGGACCCGTGCCTTCGCCCAGGAGCACATCGCACCCAACGTGCAGTCATGGTGGGATGCTGAATCGATTCCGCGCGATCTGATCGTCGAGTTCGGCAAGCTCGGCATCATCGGTCTGATGCACCAGCGAGGTGGCGAGCAACACGCCATCGCCTACGGCCTCGTCAATGCCGAGCTCGACGCGGTGGACAGCGGCGTCCGCACCCTCTTCTCGGTCCAGGGCGGCCTGGCCATGACCGCTATCTACCGCTTCGGCTCGGACGAGCAGCGCGCTCATTACCTGCCGAGGATGCGCACCGGCGAGATCCTCGGCGCCTTCGCCCTGACCGAGCCCGAATCCGGCAGCGACCCCGGCAGCATGACCTGCACCGCCCGCCGCGATGGATCCGACTGGATCCTGAACGGCCACAAGCGCTGGAATACCAACTGCCTGATCGCCGACATCGTCATCACCTGGGTCCGGACCGATGAGGGTATCCGCGGCTTCATCGTTCCGACCGACGCCAAGGGGCTCGAGCGCCGCGCGGTCACCGGCAAATACTCGCTGCGCGCGGCCGCGGCGACCGAGTTCGAGATGCACGATGTCCGCCTCCCGGCCGACGCCGTTCTCCCGGGCGTGAGCGGCCTCGCGGGACCGCTCGCCTGCCTGAGCGAGGCGCGGTACGGGATCATCTGGGGCATGCTGGGCGTCATGCGGAGCTGCATCGAGGCGGCGCTGGACCACAGCACGACGCGCGTCCAGTTCGGCAAGCCGATCGGCGCATTTCAGCTCACGCAGGCCAAGCTGACCGAGATGCTGCTCCGGTACAGCCAGGCGCAGCTCCTTGCCCACCAGATCGGCCGCCTCAAGCAGCGCGGCGAGCTGACCACCGAGCAGGTCAGCATGGGCAAGTTGAACAATGTCAACGCCGCGATCGAGGTCGCGCACACGGCTCGCGGCATCCTCGGCGGCAATGGGGTTACGAGCATGTACCCGGTCATGCGGCACATGGCCAACCTCGAATCGATCCTTACCTACGAAGGCACCGCCGAAGTCCACACCCTGATCATCGGCCAGGGCCTGACCGGCCTCTCAGCATTCCGCTGAGTTGAGGGTTGGGGGAGCGGAGAAGGAACCTGTAGCGTCGCATGGCATTGCGACCTCGGCCTCCCGAAAGCCGGCTCAATGCATGGCAACTGGTATGCCATCGACCGCCCGGGCGTAAACACCCGGGCTGAAATCTGAACCCGGCTGAAGCCGGCTGGATGTTGTGCGTCCCGAAGCGTAGTGCGGTGCATACCCTCTGCGGCTCTCCCTGCCAGGGAGAGCGCAACCCCGCGCTCGCCCGCAGGGCGATGATGGTGTGGTCAATGGCCGCTTCGCATGCGCGCCGTAGCTCCGGCCCCCTGTGGCCGGCATGGGGTTGCCGGCCGGCACGGTCGATTGAAGCGGTCGTGCCTCGTCAACCGGATCACCCGGCACCGGGGCGGCCCAGAGGCGGACCGCGCTACGCTTTTCGAATCGGCCGATGTTCAACCCAGGGACATTTGAGTTCTAGACTGACTTCATCGAGGAGACGCCCGCTGTGCCAGTTACCACTTCCTCCGGCCCAAGCGATCAGAACCACGACGCAGCCCTCGACTAGCTCGCCAGCAACTGCTCGGCTCGCTCCCGGATCATGGACTCGATCTTGCCCTTGAACGGCACCGCCGCCAGCGGGTAGTTCCCCTTCATCACGACCTCGCCCGGCTTGACGTCCATCCGGCCGGAGAGCGAGAAGCCCATCGCCTTGAACGAGAACTCGCCGGAGTTGCCGGACCACGTTTCCTTCAGGTCGCTGACCCGGTCTCCGTAATCCCGCTTGACCTCGCTCAGCAGGTTCTGGATCCGGCGCATCGCCTCATCCTGCGTCAACTGGTGGGGAACCACGATCGTCATGCTCGGCATCGGCGCCTCCATCTAAGTGAACCGTATATTTCCGCACCAGTCTGCCAGATTCCTGACCACTGTTTGCCGATCCAGCGCACATCCAGTCGGAGCGCGACGCTTGACATCGCATGCGCTCACCCTAGAATCAGTGGCGCACTTCACAGTTCGACTCGTCTCGCCGCACACCGCGAAAGGCAGGCACCATGGCCGTCAGCACCAGCGCGCGTTTTTCGCTGTCCTCCGACTCCGTCGAAGCACTCCGTCGTCAGATTTCCGGGAGTGTTCTCCTTAATAATGAAGACGGGTTCGACGCCGCCCGCACGATCTGGAACGCGATGATCGACCGCTCGCCGACCCTGATCGTCCAGCCGGCAAGCACCGCCGACGTCGTGGCCGCGGTCCGCTTCGCCGCCGAGCAGGATCTGCCGATCGCGGTCCGGGGCGGTGGGCACAATGTGGCCGGATTGGCCATCTGCGATGACGGTTTGATGATCGACCTCTCCCGCATGCGCCGTGTAGATGTCGACCCGGAGCGGAAGACGGCTCGTGCCCAGGGCGGCGCCACCTGGGGCGACTTTGACGCCGCAACCGCCGCCCACGGTCTGGCCACGACCGGCGGCGCGATCTCGACCACCGGCATCGGCGGACTGACCCTCGGCGGTGGGCTCGGCAACCTGATGCGCTCCTACGGCCTCGCCTGCGACAACCTGCTTTCCTGCGAAGTTGTCACCGCCAACGGCGACGTCGTCACGGCCGGCACGGCCGAGAACCCGGATCTCTTCTGGGGTCTGCGCGGCGGCGGCGGCAACTTCGGCGTCGTCACCATGTTCGAGTACCGGCTCCACCCGGTCAGCCAGGTCCTCGGTGGTTTACTGATGTTTCCGATCGACCGCGCCCGCGACCTGATCCGACTCTACCGGCAAGTAACCGCGAGCGCGCCGGATGCCCTCGGGGCGGCATTCACCGTGACGCACGCTCCTGACGGCACCCCGGTCTGCGCCCTGGCAATCTGCTACAACGGGCCGATCGACGAGGGTGAGCGCGCGATCAAGCCATTCCGGGATTTCGGCACGCCAATTGCCGGCGCGGTCGGGCCGGTGCCCTATACGGCGACCCAGACGATGGTCGACGAAGCGTTTCCGCCGGGCTTGCAGAACTATTGGCGCTCGCACTTCCTGACCGACTTGACGGAAGAGGGCATGGATATCCTGATCGATCAGTTCAGCCGGGTCTCGTCGCCGCTTGCTGGCATCCTGATCGAGGATTTGGGCGGAGCCGTCGCCCGGGTCAGCCCGGATGCGACCGCCTTCAACTTCCGGGACTACACCTACAACCTGGCGATCCTCGGCCGCTGGGCGGATCCGTCCCAGGCCGACGCGGGCATCGCCTGGACGCGCGGCGTGCACGAGGCAATGCAGCCCTTCGCCGCCGGGGTCTATGTCAACTACCTCAGCGTCGGTGAGCAGGCGGATCGCGTCCGCGCGGCCTACGGCGAGGAGAAGTACGCCCGCCTTGTCGAGCTCAAGAACCGCTACGACCCGACCAACCGCTTCCCCTTCAATCAGAACATCGCACCGAGCGCGTAGACCATACGACAACGGGAGCCGGCAATGTGCCGGCTCCTGTTTGCCACGCTCCGGGACTATTCGTGGACGACGACCGTGCCGGTCATGCCCTGCGCATCATCCTGGCCGCCGGCGTGCAGGACGCAGTAGTAGGGATACCAGCCCGCCTTCGTGAAGGTCAGCTCGTAGCTGTCCCCGAGCAAGCCGAACGCCTGCCCGATTTCGGGTGGGACCCCCAGGAAGCCGGAGTTGCGATACCCGGTCCCGTCGAACGCCTTCTCGCCCATCGGCAGAAACGTCTGATAGTTCTGAATGTACTTCGGTGGTCCACTGGTCTGCGTTTCGAGCAACGTGTTTGCCGGCTGCTCCGTGCCGCCGAGGAAGGTGACCGTGTGCGGCTCTCCAGTGGTGCCGTTGGTCCAGCGCACAGTGTCGCCGACCTTGATCCTGACTTCCGCCGGAATGTAGCGCATGACCCGGGCCTGGCTCAATCCGCCGGCGCCGGCCGAGACGTCCCAGGCCGTTCCGTCAGCCGCCATTGGGGTCGCCGCCGTGGCATCGGCCAGGGCCTTTGTGCCTTCCGCGAGCACGTCGGCCATCTCCTGCTGGGCGACCGCTTCGTACCCGGCAATGTCGTTCGGCAAACCGGCGCCCGCCTCCTGCACGATGACCCTGCCCGTCATGACGTCCGCGTGCGCCGCGCACTGGTAGTCGTACGTGCCCGGCGTCGGGAACTCGAGCGCGTACGCCATGTCGTCCGGCGCCTTGAGGACATCGAGCCCCGAGTTTGCGGTGCCGGTGCCATCGTAAACGGCGCGGCCGTCCCAAAAGGCGATCAGCGGATTTATCAGCAGGCGCGGCGGACCCTCGGGTGAGGCCACCGGCGTGCCTTCGACGATGTCCGGGATGAAGATCGGCGGGTTCGCCGCGCCCGACATGAACGTCACCGTGTGGAACCCGGGCATACCCATCGGCGCGAATGCCCAGAGGACCGAGTCGCCCGCATTGATGGTGACCTCCCCGGGAAAGAAGGCGTGCATGTCGATGCCGGATTCCATATCCATGCCGCCGACCTGGACCTTCCAGACAGTGGTGCCGTCGATCT
This sequence comes from Thermomicrobiales bacterium, assembly GCA_035634825.1. Classification (GTDB taxonomy): domain Bacteria; phylum Chloroflexota; class Chloroflexia; order Thermomicrobiales; family UBA6265; genus DASQCG01. Next base: position 7,181 of record DASQCG010000172.1, read on the forward strand.
GGGGTCCGATCGCCGGGGTGCCCATCTTCTCCATGTCCGGCATCGTCATTGTGCCCGTCGGCATCGGCGACATCTGATCCTGGGCGATCACGCGATCCTCGGCAATTGCCCGCCCCACGACGCCGCCAAGTCCGAGCAGGCCCAGCAATCGCAGAGCATTGCGACGGCTGGTCCGGCCGCGCCGATACCGGGAAACGATCTCCGCGACGCGGCCACGCTGTTCGTTGTCCATGTGCTCTCCTGGTGGGACGGCGGATCGCGGACGATGCGGGCAGAGAGGGTCGAACTCGCGGCGACGTCATCTCTCGGACCGGCAGCTTTCTGAGCGTACGGTCAGTCTAGCAAGCAGTGAAGGGGTTCGGTTTTGGGTTTTGGGTTCTCGGGGTTCGGGGTTCGGTTCTCGGTTTTCGGGATCGATTCCTGCCCCCTGCCCCCTTCTTTTCCCTCAACCCCAACCTCTCTACCCTCCACCCCATCACCCTCACAGGTCCGGCCGGTATCGGCGAGACCGGTTGTTCGCCTCCGAAGGCGGAGTGGGTCGCTCCGTGCTACATCAGGGAACGTCAGACGACACGACGGGAGCCGGCGCGTTACCGGCTCCCGTCTCTGACGTGAGATTCCGCTACTGGACGATGACCTTGCCGGCCATGCCCTGCGGATCATCCGGTCCGCCAGCGTGCAGGACGCAGTAGTAGGGATACTCGCCCGCCTTCGTGAAGGTCAGCTCGTAGCTGTCCCCCAGCAGGCCGAACGCCTGCCCGATCTCCGGCGGCAGCCCCAGGAAGCCGGAGTTGTGATACCCGGTCCCGTCGAAGCTCTTCTCGCCGGCCGGCAGGAAGGTCTGGTAATTCTGGATCAGCTTCGGCGGTCCGCTCGGTTGCGGCTCCACCAGCGTATCCTCCGGCTGGTCCGTGCCGCCGAGGAAGGTGACCGTGTGCGGCTCGCCGATGGTCCGATCAGTCCAGCGCACGGTGTCGCCGACCTTGATCGTGACTTCCGCCGGGACGAAGCGCATGACCCGAGCCTGGCTCATGCCACCGACGCCGGCCGAGACATCCCAGGCCGCACCGTCCGACGCCATCGGGGTCGCCGCCATGGCATCGTCCAAAGCCTTCTTGCCCTCCGCGATCACCGCGGTCATTTCCTCCTGGGCCTTGGCCTCATACCCCGCCACATCGGTCGGCAACGCGGACCCCGCCTCCTGCACCGTGATCTTGGCCTTCATGACGAGGCTGTGCACCGCGCAGACGTAGTCATACGTGCCGGCCTTCGTGAACTTCACCATGTATGGCGGCTGATCCGGCGTGCGAAGGGCATCGACACCTGAGTTCACGGTGCCGGTGCCGTCGTACTCGGTCCGGCCATCCGGGTAGGCGATCGCCGGGTTGATGACCAGGCGCGGCGGTCCTTCCGGAGAGGCGACCGGCGTGCCGTTGACGATATCCGGCGCAAAGATGGGCGGTATTTCGGCGCCGGACGTGAAGGTGACCGTATGGAATCCTGGCACGCCCATCGGCGCAAATGCCCAGAACACCGAATCGCCGGCATTGATCGTGATCTCCGACGGGAAGAAGGCCTGCATGTCGATGCCGGCCTC
>DASQCG010000173.1:0-26569 GCA_035634825.1 Thermomicrobiales bacterium
GTCGCGGTGGCGACGATGAGGTCAGAGGATGGCTGGATCGCGCGATCGATCCAAATGGTTCTGACCCGTCGACTCTTGCCAAGTCCTACCATCGACTGGGGAATCTCGCAATCGATTTGGGCGACTACCCGCGTGCTCGGCAGATGTTCAGCTCCTCACTCAATGTCGCAGAGTCGATGCATGATCAAGTCGCAATCGCCAATGCGCTCAACGGGCTCGGGGTCGTCGCCTCGGACACCGGCGACCTCAACGAAGCGCGATCGCTTCATGGCCGTTCACTTGCAATTCGAAGAAAGTCGGAGGATAAGGTTGGGGTCGCGCGATCCCTGTACAATCTTGGGCTCGTCGACGCGGCCGTCGGCAACATCGCAAGCGCTCGGCGTCACCTTCTAGAGGCCCTTGAAATCAAGGAATACCTAAATGATGCTGCCGGCATTGCATATTCTGAATGGGCGCTAGCGGCGATTGATATTCGCGAAAGTAATCCTGAAAGTGCTCGTGAATTACTTACCAGAAGCCTCAACGTGTTCACGGAACTTGGTGACGATCATGGGCTGGCATATGTCCTGACTGAAGCAGGCAGTCTCGCTCTTCTGGACGGCGACAACCCAAAGGCTTACTCGCTGATTCTCGAGGCACTCGAAATTCATCATCGCCTGGGTGACCGATTGGCAGTAATCGCGAACCTCGAACGTCTGGCACTGGCAGGTCCGGCGGGGAATGAGATGGAACTGGCAGCAATGCTGCTCGGAGCAACCGAGCGGCTGCGCGCGTCGATCGGCGTTCCGCGCACATCAATCGAGCAAGAGCGAATCTCCGCCCTTCATAAGGACTGCCTTGACGAACTCGGCGCTGAGCGGTTCGCGCAGGCATTCGTGAGTTCCAGCGCCAAGTCGACCGATCAGGTCATCGCTGCGGCGCGAGAACTGGGACCTGCCTTCCTCGAGCAATGACCCAGACCGGGTTACCGCACTGTTCCCAAGTATTAGGGTTGCACTCTTTCTTTTATTCATCGTAGCTGATAGATTACTTGCAGTTCATAACAACTTGGGTCGCCGCAATCTGCAATAGGAGAAGGGAAACGCGCATGTCGCCCAACGCTCCAGATCCGCCAGATGACGACATTCCCGTGCAAGTCGGAGTAGCAAGTGACGTCGTGAACGACGATCAGGATGGCCTGACTACGGTTCTCTCCGTATCCGGCGGCCAAGTGGAGTTCGCTGCGAAGGGGTCGCTCGTCACTCCTATGGGCTGCGCTAACCGATGCAGGATTCGTGTCTGGACAGACACAGCGAACGCAAACACTTTCACACCTGTTTCCGACCAGGAGTTGACTGCGGCCGCTACTACCACTGACCAAGTCGATTACACGCGTACTTTGCCGCAAGGCAGCAAAATTAGGTACGAAGGCTTTCTGGACGTAACGATCACCCCGATGTCGGACAAGGCGAAAGTTCACCGCCGCCGAACCAAAGTCAAGCCAGCGTAGATATCTTTCCACGTGGACGCCTCGACAAATATGTCGAGCCAACAAGGTAAAGAAGGTCGGACCGACTTGTAGTCGGTCCCACCTTCATTTAGTCTCCATGAGATTAAAGTAGAGCGCCTCGAGTATTCGGAACCCATCGGGCGAAGTCAGTAGGCTGCCTAGTTTCGAACAAACTACCCAGGCAGACGATGCAATGTCCTTTAGGACATGCCTTTCAGGATGGCGTCAACATCTGTTGCCGCAACCGTAGGGATGAACTTGACCGCCGGATCCTGCGGCCTCCACCGGCATGAAGGAGCCTACCGAGATTATCGCTCCCAGTAGTGCGCTAAACAGGATGACTTTCACCTTGCGTCGGGCTTTTTACCCACGTCCGTTCATTGTCTCTGCTCCCCGCTGAAACTCGGACTCGTCTCGGTTTTTTGGCGCTCTGCGGTGCTTACCTTATACGTTCAAGTATTTCTGCACAAGTAAGTATTTCGAAGCCGAACTCAGACGATGTCTGGCGAGTCCCCACCGTCGAGTTCGTAATCTTGTGCTAGCATCAGTCGGCGCGCCCGTGTAGCTCAGAGGATAGAGCGCCGCCGTCCTAAGGCGGGCGTCGGGGGTTCGAATCCCTCCGCGGGCACCAGCGCCCTCTGTCTCCAACCTGGCGCAATTCCGGCCCTTGGACGCGTATGCTTCCGATCATGGACGAGTTCGGACCACCGCCGTCAGATGACCCATTGCTGCTCCGCCGGGTAGCGATGATCTCCATGCACACCAGCCCGCTCGCGACTCTCGGCGGCAAGGATGCCGGTGGGATGAACGTCTATGTTCGCGACCTGGCCATCAACATCGCGAAGGCAGGCGTCCCGGTCGATATCTTCACGCGCAAGACCGATCCGGAGCGGCCGACGATCCAGGAAATCGCGCCCGGAGCCCGGATCATCAACCTGGATGTCGGGCCGGCCGCTCCGATCGAGAAGAACCAGCTCTACGACCTGGTGCCAGCGTTTACCCGCGCGTGCGTCCTCTTCTCGATGACCGAGGGCATCAAATACGACGTCGTGCACGCGCATTACTGGCTCTCCGGGATGGTCGCGGAGGCGCTCCGCCCATTCTGGGAAGCGCCGGTCGTGCTGATGTTCCACACCACGGCCGACATGAAAAACGCGGTGCTGGGCGGCAACGACCAGGAATCGGCGCTGCGCCAGGAAACGGAGCACGCACTCGCATTGACGGCTGACAGCCTGATCGCCGCGAACCCGGACGAGCGGGCGGACCTAATCTGGACGATGGGCGCGACCGACGAGCGCGTCTGCACGATCCCGCCCGGCGTCGATCTCAGCCTGTTCCGACCGTACGACTATCACGAAAGCCGGCGCGAGCTCGGCTGGTCGATCAAGGAGCGGATCGTCCTCTACGTCGGGCGGATCGACCCGATCAAGGGCATCGACACGCTGATCGATACGATGCCGCTCGTTATGGAGCCCGAGCTTCATTACGTATTGATCGGTGGCGATCTCGACGCGGACGGCAATCCGATCGGTCCACTTGCCAGGGTCAAGGAGCGAGTCGATGCGCTCGGGATGAGCCGGCGCTGCCGGTACCTCGGTGCGCAACCACAGGACTTGCTGCCGCTCTACTACTCGGCGTCGGATGTCGTTGCAGTGCCCTCCCGCTACGAGTCGTTCGGCCTCGTTGCGGTCGAGGCAATGGCGACCGGGACGCCGGTGATCGCTTCGAGTGTCGGCGGGCTGACGTTTACGGTCGAAGACGGTCGCAATGGCCTCCTCGTTCCCTATGGGAACCCCCGCGCACTCGCAAGGGCGATCGATCGCCTGCTTGAGGATGATGACTTCCGCGAGGCGATGAGTTTCCACGCCGCCGAGGACGCCCAGCGCTTCTCCTGGCAAGCTGTCGCCGAGCAAGTGCTGCACGTCTACCAGCGCCTGGCTGAGGGATACCGCGCCGACCTCTGCTGCGCGGAAGAGATCTACGCCTGAGACGACAAGAGGGCGACCTGGTGGCCGCCCTCTCTATGCATCTCGATGTGTTTGGATGTGTTCTACAGCGACGTGACCGCGCGCTCGTAGACGTCCAGGAACTCGTTGATCTGCGTCTCATTGACGACCAGCGGCGGGATGATCCGGATCGCCTGGTCGAAGGTGCCGCAGTTGAGCAGCAGCACCTTCTCGTCCTGGCACTTCTGGATGACCTTCGCCACCGCTTCGGGATTCGGCGCACCATCCGGCCTGACGAACTCGGTGGCGACCATCAGTCCCTTGCCGCGGATGTCGCCGATGACCGGGTTGCGGGCCTGGATCTCCTCGAGCCCCGACGTGAGAACGGCGCCCATCGCCGCCGAATTCTCGACCAGTCGCTCGTCCTTCATGACCTGCAGGGTCGCGTAGGCAGCGGCCGTGCCGACGGCGTTGCCACCATACGTTCCGCCGTGTGCGCCGGGCGCCCACTTGTCCATGATCGCCTTGTCCGAAACGATGGCGCTGACCGGCATTCCCGAGGCGATGCCCTTGGCGACGGTCATGATGTCCGGTTCGATCCCGAAGTGCTCGAAGCCCCACATCTTGCCAGTGCGACCCATGCCGGTCTGGATTTCATCGACGATCAGCATGATGCCGTACTTGTCGCAGAGGGCGCGGACCTTCTTGAACCAGCGTTCGGTCGGGACCATGTACCCACCCTCGCCGGCGATCGTCTCGACGATCACCCCGGCGACGTCATCCGGCATCACCATGGTCTCGAAAAGGTACTCGAGCTCGCTGAAATAGGCGAGATCGGCATCCTCTGGATTGCCCTTATACGGGCTGCGGAACAGGTACGGGTATGGCGCAAAGTAGATGCCCGCCAGGAGCGGCTCGTAGTGTCCGCGAACCTTCGAACGGGACGACGTGACCGACATCGCCGCGTGGGTGCGGCCGTGGAACGCACCACGGAAGGCGATGATTGCCGGCCGGCCGGTGGCGACCTTGGCCAGCTTGATCGCGCCCTCGACCGCCTCGGCGCCGCTGTTCGCCCAGAAGACCTGGTTGAGCCGATCCGGAAGCGTCTCGACCAGGGCCGCGGCCGCCTTCATCATCGGCTCGTGGGCGAAGATGTTCTGCTGCGCGTGGATGATCTTGCCGGCCTGCTCCTGAATCGCCGAGACCACCCGGGGATGACAATGGCCGGTGTTGGTGACCGCGATGCCCGAGGTGAAATCCGTCCAGCGATTGCCGTCGATGTCCCAGACGTAGATGCCTTCGCCGTGATCGACCGTGACCGGAGAGTACCGGCCGACTACCCGGGGAATCAGTTGTTTCGGATCGAGCGCTGCTTCAACCACGTTGTCCTCCTCAGAACGCAATCCCAATCACCGGCGACTAATCCGCCTTCTTCTGCTTTTCCTTAAGCTCCTTGTAGTACTTCTTCGTCTTTGGCATCGGCTTGTTGGCGTCTTCGGCGGCCCGGCGCGCGCCGTCGACGGCGGCCGATTCGAGTTGCTCCTCGAGCAGGGCGAGGTCGTTATAGACGGCGGAATTTGACGCTGCCGTGGGATGCCGCATCAGCATCCGGGTCAGCTGCAGCAACGATTGGGCGGACGCGTTACCGACGGACGGCACGGAGGCACGCTTGATGATCTGGTCCACGTGGACAAGCGTAGCTTCCTTGGCCCCGTTGTCGACAAGGCGTTGGCGGACCATCCGCAGACCTTCGATCACATTCATGGTGGACTTCCTTTGACAGCGGCGCGATACGCGATGGGAATTCTACCGTACTGGGAAGCCCAACCCGCTCAAATCTTCGCGCCGATTCCCGGTTTCGGTGGTAAAATTGGTGTGTGCCAGGGGTGCGTTGTGGACGCTGAGAGCGCGGCGCAAAGCCGCCAACCCTCGGAACCTGATCCGGCTCGTACCGGCGTAGGAAGGCGCTGTTGCAATACCCAAATATGACAATTGATCAGACAGCCGTTCAGACGGATTCGGCGGTGCGTGTCCCGCGCGCAATGACCATCGCAGGCTCCGATTCGGGCGCCGGCGCGGGCATTCAGGCGGATCTCAAGACCTTCGCCGCGCACGGCATCTATGGAACGTCGGTGCTGACGGCAGTTACCGCCCAGAACACGACATCGGTCCTGGCCATCGCCGAGGTGCCGGAAGAGGTCATCGTTCACCAGATCGACGGCGTAATGGAGGACATCGGCGCCGATGCGATCAAGACCGGCATGCTCTCGGCCGCGTCAATCATCGAGGTCGTCGCGGACCGGATCGAGGCTTGGGGCATCACGAACCTCGTCGTCGACCCGGTCATGGTCGCGAAGAGCGGGGATGCCTTGCTCCAACCGAGCGCCGTGCGGACCTTGGTCAAACTGCTCTTGCCACTCGCGCTCGTCGTGACACCGAATATCCCGGAAGCCGAAGTCCTGAGCGGCAAGCGAATAGTCGATCAGTCATCGGAGGAAGAGGCGGCGCGGTTTATCGGCGGCCTCGGTCCCCGCTTCGTCGTGATCAAGGGCGGTCACCGGGATTCCGACGACGCGACCGACCTGATCTACGATGGCCAGTCGTTCGAGCGCATTTCCGGGCCGCGAATCGGTACCGTCAACACCCACGGCACAGGCTGCACGTATTCAGCGGCGATTACCGCCAATCTAGCGCTCAGGTTGGAGCCACTCGCGGCGATCGCTCGCGCCAAGGAATACCTATCGGGCGCGCTTCGGGAATCGTTCCCGATCGGCGCCGGTCATTCACCAGTCAATCATTTCTACGCCGTCCCGCAGGTCGACCCGCGCGCAGCGGCTGTCGGATCAGGAGGAAGCCATGGTTCGTGAAGATTCCCCGCTCGTCGTTGCCGGCACTCCGCTGCGGAGCCGTTTGTTCGTCGGCACCGGCAAGTACCGGACATCTGAAGAGATGAACTCGGCATTCGCGGCGTCTGGAACTGAACTGATTACGGTCGCACTGCGCCGGATTGACTTCGACGATCCCAAGAGCCGCTCCGTGCTCGAGGACGTCGACTGGAAGCGATACCGCATCCTGCCAAACACGGCCGGCTGCCAGACAGCGGACGAGGCAATCCGCATCGCCCGCATGGCCCGGGCGATGGAGCTTTCCGACTGGATCAAGCTCGAGGTGATTCCGGATCCGAAGTACCTGCTTCCGGATCCCATCGGCACGCTCGAGGCCGCGCGGGTGCTGATCGACGAGGGATTCACGGTCCTCCCGTACATTGGAGCCGACCCGATCCTCGCGAAGCGGCTGCAGGAGATGGGCACGGCGACGGTCATGCCACTGGGCTCGCCGATCGGCTCTGGTCAGGGCATCCTGAACCTCGAAGCGATCAAGATCATCATCGAGCAGGCGACGGTTCCGGTCGTGGTCGACGCCGGCATCGGCACGCCAAGCGATGCCGCGATCGCCATGGAGGCAGGCGCCGACGCGGTCCTGATCAACACTGCAATCGCGCTTTCAGAGGACCCGGCGCTGATGGCCGAGGCAATGGCGCAGGCGGTCGACGCCGGTCGCAAGGCATATCTGGCCGGGCGAATCCCGGTCAAGCCGTATGCATCGGCCAGCAGCCCAACCACGAACCTTGTCGCCTGATCGGACGGCAAAGCTCCGCCTGTATCTGGTTGCCGACCCTGATCACACGCCGGGCGATTTCATTGCGATGATCGAAGCGGCCCTGAATGGCGGGGTTACCGCCGTTCAGCTCAGGTGCAAGCATCGGCCCGATCGCGAGGTGTTCGAACTTGCCCGCAGGGCTCGTGCACTGACTCGCGAACACGAGGCGTTGTTCCTGATCAACGACCGGGTCGACATTGCCCTCGCCAGTGATGCGGACGGCGTCCATCTTGGCGTCGACGACCTGCCGATCGAGGATGCCCGCAGGATTGGCGGACCGGATTTCGTGATCGGCTACTCGCCAGAGACCGACGCGCAAACACGTGACGCGGCCGCAAGGGGAGTCGACTATCTCGGCGTTGGACCGGTTTTCGGCACGGCAACGAAAGCCGATGCCGGCACAGCCATCGGTCTGCAGACGGTCACGCAACGGGCCGACCTCGCCGGCATTCCAATCATCGGCATCGGCGGCATCACCGCAAGCAACGCGCGCTCGGTGATCGACGCCGGGGCTGTTGGAGTAGCGGTCGTGTCCGCCATCTCGATCCAGGGCGATCCCCGGCGCGCGGCAGAGATGCTGAGACGCGCGCTCGACGCATGACGACTTCGCCGATCCCTCGCTTCGTCGTGATCCTGGATCAGGAAGGCGCGCGAATTGACGTCGCGGAGGTGGCCGTGGCCGCGATCAAGGGCGGGGCCGACGTCGTCCAAGTGCGCGAGAAGTCGCTCCCCGAGGCACGGGTCATTGAAATTGCCCGCCGCATTGTCAGCGCTGTCGGAGATCCCTTGCGAGTCGTAATCAATGGTTTTCCGGCAATTGCGGCAGAACTCGGCACGCATCTGCATTTGCCGGAAGCGATGACCGTCCGTCGCAATGAGCTGCACCTGGCGCCGGGCGCAATGCTGAGCCGGTCAATACACAGCTCGGCGCCGGTGGTTGATGCGGACTATGCGATTCTCGGCAATCTGTTGGAAACAGGAAGCAAGCCCGGAAAGGTGGGAATCGGCTTCGATTCCTTCGACGTGATCGCGCGGGACTGCCCGGCTCCGGTTCTCGCCATTGGTGGCGTCGATCCGGGAGTTGTCAGGAATGTTCTGGATCACGGTGGACACGGCGTCGTTGTGCGCTCGTACGTGCTCGGCGCCGATGACCCTGAACGGGCAACGCGCGAGATCAAAAAGGAGTTGGATATTTGGAAGACAACGCGAAATTAGAACGATCGTCGATTGCCGTAATCCTGAATGGCAAGCGGCGCGACGTGGCATCTGATCAGACCATTGCCGGCCTTCTCGATGATCTGGATCTGCGGGAGCGGCTTGTCGTCGTCGAGCGAAATGGATCGATCGTCAATCGGGCTGACTTCGCGACGACATCACTCGAGGTCGGGGATGTCCTCGAGGTCGTTCACTTCGTCGGCGGCGGGTGAGTCGAGCGACGGATCCCAGTAATGCCGCTTCATGTCGACCTGATACTCGTCGACAAAGGTCACGCCCTCATCGAGCAACGCATCGCGCATGATGTCAGGGTGGCCAAAGTGCCAGCCGCCGCTCAGGTAGCCGATTCGATTGACGACCCGGTGGCAGGGAAGATTCAACTCCGGCGGCGGAGCATTGACGGCCCAGCCCACCATCCGGGCCGATCGCGCCTCGCCAAGTGCCCGCGCGATCGAGCCGTACGTCGTGACGTGACCATATGGGATCCGAGCTACGACGTCGTAGACCCGATCGGAAAAATTCGGCTGATGACTTGACTGATTTGCTACCTTGGGCATGGCTGCGATTCTCCGGAATAACTACCTGTACCGGCTATACTCAAATATTCAGAGTGCGACAAACCTGAACCGCTCTGAGCGCGTCTTTCTTCTGAAAGACCAATACTTGATTCGAAAGGTCCTTACTATCATGCGCGCCCTCCTGACCAAAGTCCTCGGCGACGCCAATCAAAAGACACTTAAGCAACTCCAGCCGATTGTGGACGAGATCAACGACCTCGAGCCGGAGATGCAGGAAGCAACTGACGACGAGCTGCGCGAGATGGGCGCCGAATTTCGGTCCCGGATCGCGGAGGGCGAATCGCTCGATGATCTCCTTCCCGAGGTCTTCGCGGCGGTTCGCGAAATCGCGAAACGTGTTTCCGGTAAGCGCCATTACGACGTCCAGCTGATCGGCGGCATTGTCCTGCATATGGGCAAGATCGCCGAGATGAAAACCGGTGAAGGCAAGACCTTGACCGCGACGCTGCCGATCGCCCTCAACGCGTTGACGGGTCTCGGCGTCCATCTCGTCACTGTCAACGATTATCTGGCCCGCCGCGACACCCAGTGGATGGGCCCGATCTACCACGCGCTCGGCCTATCCGTCGCGTCGATCCAGCACGACGAGGCGTACCTGTTCGATCCGCTCTGGGAGGCGGAAGACGAGCGGATGGCATTCCTTCGGCCGATCACGAGGCAGGAAGCGTACGCTGCCGACATCACCTACGGCACCAATAATGAGTTTGGGTTCGACTACCTGCGAGACAACATGGTCGTCAGCATTGAGCAGTGCGTCCAGCGCGACCTGAATTACGCGATCGTCGACGAAGTGGACAACATCCTCATCGACGAGGCGCGAACGCCACTGATCATCGCCGGTCAGGCCGAGCGTGCGACCGACCGCTATTACCAGTTCGCGCAGATCGTCAAGCAGCTCCGGCCGAACCGGCACTATGAGGTCGATCTCAAGCACAAGAGCGTGACCCTGACCGACGAGGGCGTTGACAAGGTCGAGCAACTTGCCGAGATTCCGGCGGGGGAGAGCATCTATGACGACCGGTACGCCGAGCTGACCCATTACCTGGAGCAGGCGCTAAAGGCACACGCGACCTTTCATCGCGACAAGGACTACATCGTCCGCGACGGTGAGGTGATCATCGTGGATGAGTTCACCGGCCGCATGATGATCGGCCGGCGGTTCAGCGAAGGACTCCACCAGGCGATCGAAGCCAAGGAAGGCGTCCGGGTGCGCCGCCAGAACGTGACGATGGCCACGATCACCTTCCAGAATTACTTCCGCATGTATGACAAGCTCGCCGGCATGACCGGTACGGCCAAGACCGAGGATGAGGAGTTCCATCGGATCTACAGCCTCGAAGTGGTCGTCATTCCGACCAACAAGGAAATGATCCGGGATGACGCGGCCGATTACGTCTTCAAGAACGAGTCGGGCAAGTTCCGCGCAGTTATCCAGGATATCGAAGAGAAGACCGAGCAGGGCCGACCGGTCCTGGTCGGCACGACATCGGTCGAGACCTCCGAGCGGCTTTCAAACATGCTCAAGGCGCGCGGTGTCGAGCACGAGGTACTGAACGCGAAGCATCACGAGCGGGAAGCTACCATCGTCGCCGATGCCGGCCAGCCCCGGGCGGTTACGATCGCCACCAACATGGCCGGCCGTGGCACCGATATCGTGCTCGGCCCAGGCGTCGCCGAGGCCGGTGGCCTGCACATCATCGGCACCGAGCGGCACGAATCTCGCCGGATCGATAATCAGCTCCGCGGTCGTTCCGGCCGCCAGGGTGATCCGGGATCGTCGCGCTTCTACGTCTCACTCGATGACGAGCTCATGCGGCGGTTCGGAGGCGAGCGCATTGTCGGCCTGATGGAGCGGCTCGGCATGGAAGAGGACGTGCCGATCGAGCATCGCGTAATCAGCAAGTCGATCGAAAGTGCCCAGACCAAAGTCGAAGGCCACAACTTCGATATCCGTCGCCATGTTGTCCAGTACGACGACGTCATGAACCGGCACCGCGAAGTTATCTACGCGGACCGCCGTGCGATCGTCAAGGGCGAAGACATGAGCGAGAAGATCGAGGAGATGCTGATCGGCGAGATCGAAGACATCGTCGAGCGGAACTCCGACGAGAAGTCGCGCAAAATCAATGACACCGCAATCGTCGAGGGCTATCACGCTCTTGTTCCGAACGGGAATGTCAGCGAGGAGCAGCTCGAGGGACTCGACGACGACGGGATCATCCAGGTCCTGACCGACGATGCGATGCGTGCATACCAGGAAGTCGAGGATCGGTTCGGTCCGGAGATCATGCGCAAAGTCGAGCGGCAAATCATGCTCGCCGTGATGGACCGCCTCTGGGTCGAGCACCTCACCGAGATGGATGACCTGCGCGAAGGCGTCGGGTTGCAGGCCTATGGGCAGCGCGATCCGCTCGTGGTCTACAAGACCGAGGGCTACCGGATGTTCCAGCAGCTCCTCGATCACATCCAGCACGATGTCATCCATACGCTCTACCGCGTGCAGCCCGCTGTGGCCGAACAGCCGATTCAGACACGGATGACGCAGGAAGTCACGACCAACCGGGAATCCGAGAACGGCAAGGCGCCAGCCCGATCACGGAAGATCGGGCCGAACGACAAGTGCTTCTGCGGTAGCGGCAAGAAATACAAGTTCTGCCACGGCGCTGCGGCCGGCAAGCGGAAGATCGCTCAGGAGGCGAACTCGCCATCCTGACCTTGCAGGTCCTGGAGCAATGAGCGTGCCTCGCTGATCGCCTGCATCGCGATCTGGCGTACTTGGTCGCGCCGCTCATCATTCAGGAATGCGTAGTAGATGATGGTGCCCGCGGCTCCGGTCCAGAGCACGAGGCCGAACATATTGCGTCCTGTCTTCGCCGTCGTGGTGGCGGCTGACTTGCTGGTACCGGCGGCCTTGCCTGGTAGATCTCCTACCGCGTGACTGATCGACTTGACCCGATCGACGGCATCGTCTTTTACGACGTTCACACGATGCACGGCGTCTCCGGTCGCACCCTGGGCGCTCTGCTTTACCCCGGCCGCGGAGTCGGTCACGGTCGATTGAACCGACCCGACTGTCTCGCCGGCACGCTCGCGAGCAGCCTGCCAAAGCTCAACGGCGCCGGTGGCCGCATTCAATGCAACGTCGCGTACCGTTGGGGCAGACTTGCTGCCGGGTAGACGGCCACTTAGCCGACCGCTTTGCTTCTTCGTAGCCCGTGCCTGTTCCATCGCGCGGGCGGTCGCCTGCTCGATAACAGATTGAAGCAACTGAGTTGCCTGATCACGGACCGCGCCGATCGAATCAGAGTTCAGATTTGTCATTGCTCTGTGTCCTTTACGATCCGAATCGCCATTCGCTGCGAATGACAGTAGCCGATGAGCAGCGCACCCATCAACAGCGCGGATAACAAAGAGCCGGCACAGTCATGACCATCGGAGGATGCGAATTGGCCGAGCAACGCGGCCGCCAACGTACAATGGCGCAGCAATAGTGCGGAGTACTACGAACGTACATGTCCCGACCGGGCGAACTCACAACTCAATCTGACGTGGTGATCATCGGCGCGGGTCACGCCGGCTGTGAGGCAGCGTTGGCAGCGGCGCGAGCCGGAGCACGCGTGCTCGTGGTTACGCCGAATCTCGACCGGGTTGGCTTCATGCCGTGCAACCCGTCAATCGGCGGACCGGGCAAGAGCCACATTGTGGCCGAGATCGACGCCCTCGGCGGCGCGATGGCCGAGGTAGCCGACCAGACCGCGGTTCAGGTTCGTCGACTCAACACGAGCAAGGGTCCGGCAGTCCAGGCCGTCCGCCACCAGATCGACAAGGGCCTCTATTCGGTCGTCATGAAGCAGCGTTTGGAAGAGCAGCAAGGCCTGGTCCTGATGCAGGATGAGGTGATTGGGCTGGAACTTTGTGGCGGTGCCGTTCGCTCGGTCCGATTGCGCTCTCGGGGCGTCATCCGGTGCGGTGCGGTCGTGGTGACCGCGGGCACGTTCCTGCGGGCAGCCATGATCTCGGGCGAGAGTCGCCAGACCGGCGCCCGCGCCGGCGATGCGGCCGACCAACAACTTGCGGCCAATCTGCAGGAACTCGGCGTCGCTACCCGTCGATTCAAGACCGGCACTCCTCCGCGCATCGACGGCCGCACGGTCGACTTGACCCGGCTGGAACCGCAGCCCGGGGACTCTGAGCCTGGTTGGCTGTCCCGGCAGGGGCGGCTCGGCAATCTCGATCTTGTCATCCTCCCTCCGGTCGCGTTGCACGAGGCGAACGCCACGATGGACGGATGGAGACCGCAACTCTCCTGCTTCCGGACATCCACGAATGCCGCGCTGCACGAACTGATCAAGGCAAACCTCGATCGGGCGCCGATGTTCAACGGCCTGATCGAAGGCGTCGGGCCGCGCTATTGCCCGTCGATCGAAGACAAGGTCGCGCGCTTCGTGGACAAGGATGAGCACCCCATCTTCCTCGAGCCTGAGGGATGGCGGACCAACGAGCTTTACGTCCAGGGCCTGAGCACGAGCCTGCCCTTCGATGTCCAGGAGCAGGCGCTGCGCATGATTCCGGGACTCGAGCATGTCGCAATTACGCGATTTGGATATGCGGTCGAATACGACGCAGTGGACCCCAATTCGCTGTCGCCGACCCTCGAGACGCGCGACATCCCGGGACTTTTCCTTGCTGGACAGGTCAACGGCACATCGGGATACGAAGAAGCCGGGGGCCAAGGGCTGATCGCCGGTCTCAACGCGGCACGGCACGTGGCCGGTGAGCAGCTGGTCACGATCCCGCGGGCGCTTGGGTACATCGGTGTGATGATCGATGATTTGGTCTCGGTCCCGTTCACTGAGCCCTATCGCATGCTGACGGCCAGGGCCGAGTATCGGTTGTCCCTGAGGACCGACACCGCCGACGATCGCTTCCGGGAACGGGCGCACGAGTGGCGACTGATCGACGAGCGTCGGGCGGCGTCGCTGTCTGCGGAACGCGCGCAGCTCGATGCTGCGATCAGTGCGTTCGAGGCGACGATCCTGAAACCAAACAGCACTGATGATTTTGCATTACAGCAAGTCGACCAAAGTCCGATCGGCAAGCCAATGTCGCTGGCTGCGTTGATGCGCCGCCCATCGCTGTCGCTGGCAGAACTGAGGCGGGCTGCGCCAGCTCAGGTTGAACCGATCCTGGCATCGATGGCGGGTCATGTCCTTGGCCGATTCGAAGATGATCTGAAGTACGCGGCGTTCGTGGCGCGGGAGCAGCGCGAGGTCGCTCGTACCGAGACCCTGGCCCAACAGCTACTCCCGAACACCGACTGCGCCGTGCCCGGGCTTCGTCACGAGGCACGCCAGCAAATCGAGCGTTATCGCCCACGCACCTTTGGCGACGCACAACGTATCGCCGGAATTACGGCTGCGGATATATCGGCGTTACTGATACACGCGACACGAATGGAACACGCCCAACAGTGAAGGTTCTGCTGATTTCCGACGTCCACGCGAATCTCGTCGCGCTCGAGGCTGTCCTGAAGGACGCCGGCGAGTGGGATGCCGTCTGGAACCTCGGCGACACCGTCGGGTACGGACCGAAACCGCGCGAGTGCCTCGACAAGATGGTCGACCTCTTTGCCAACCCGGTACTTGTCGGCAACCACGACCTCGCCTGCATCGGCGAGGTTGATATCAGCGAGTTCAACCCGGTCGCCCAGATGGCTGCGCGCTGGACCTCGCTGCAACTCGGCATGGATCACCGCGCCTACCTGAACGCGCTGCCGGCGGTCACGATGGCCAATTCATACACCCTGGCCCATGGCAGTCCGCGCTCACCGATCTGGGAATACGTCACCTCGGCCCAAACGGCAACCGAGAACTTCGCCTTCTTCGATACCGATGCCTGCTTCATCGGACACACGCACATTGCCATGTACGCGCTGCTCAGGGAGGGGGAGGAGGTAGCCCAGATCTCCGCCTTGCAGCACGACGAGAAACTGGATTTGCTTGCTGGCCGTTATTTGATTAACCCCGGCAGCGTCGGTCAGCCGCGCGACCGGGATCCGCGCGCCGCCTACGCAATCCTTGACACAGACCTTGGATCGTTGACATCCAAACGGGTCGAATACGACATATCGGCCACTCAGCGGCAAATGGCGATGGCGAATTTGCCGGAGGTATTGATCACACGACTTGCGCATGGAATGTGAGTTGCAGTAGGCACACCTTGGCGTCATAATTCCATGTTGGCTTGCTAAGCCAATGGGGAGTCAAAGACTAAACATCATGAGTAAACAAGTAGCGGATTTTCAGCGGGTGCTCGTTCCGGTCAGTGGCGCGCCAGGTGATGCGCACGCCCTCAAGATCGTCAGCCGCCTGATCGAGCCGAAGCGCGCCGAGGTCACCGCGGTCTACGTTATCGAAGTCGCCCAGTCACTGCCGCTCGATGCCGAGTTGCCGGACGAGATCGATCGCGGCGAGCGGGCCCTGCAGTCGGCCGAAGAGGCTGCACGCCAATTCTGCGGGACTCGATCCGATTTCATCTCGACCGATCTGCTGCAAGCGCGATCGGCCGGCGCGGCAATCGTCGACGAGGCCTCCGAGCGGCAGTGCGATCTGATCGTCCTGACGTCAATGTGCCAGCAGATCCACGGCAAACGCCACGTCAGTGAAACTGTGAGCTATGTGCTCAAGAATGCGCCGTGTGAGGTCATGCTGCTGAGCGTGCCGATGAGCTCCAACGGGCAACTCGCGTCGTGAAGGTTGTCATCGTAGGCTGTAGCCGGCTCGGAGCACGCCTGGCCAGCACATTGGATCGCGAAGGTCACTCTGTCACGATCATCGACGTCGACTCAACGGCGTTTCGTCGCCTGCCGTCTTCGTTCTCTGGCTCAACAGTGATCGGCACCGGTATCGATGAGGACATCCTGCTCTCGGCAGGGACCGATACCGCGGATGTGTTCATCGCGGCAACCAACGGCGACAACCGCAACATCATGGCAGCACAGCTCGCCAAGCACGCCTTCAGCGTCGACCAAGTGTTGTGCCGAATCTATGACCCGGTTCGAGCCGAGACCTATCGTTCGCTGGGGATCGATACGATCTGCCCCACGGTGCAGGTCGCGAACCTCTTTCTGCAGGCCATATCCGCCGAAACGGCGAGAGTTGAGTAGGCGATGTACATCATTGTTGTCGGCGGTGGCAAAGTCGGCTTTTACCTGACCAAGACGCTGCTTGCCGAGGGGTATGAGGTTCTGCTGATCGAGCGTGACCCGTCCAAGGTCGACTACTTCAACGAACAACTCGGCGGTGTCGCGCTACGCGGAGACGGCGCCGAATCCTCGGTACTTGACGCTGCCGGCGCTGGTCGCGCCGACGTCGTAATCGCCGTCACCGGCGAGGACGAGGACAACCTGGTCGTCTGCCAGATGGCGAAGCTTGCCTTCAAAGTTGAAAAGACGATAGCCCGGGTCAACAACCCGAAGAACGAGCCGATCTTCAAGATGCTCGGCATCGACGTCACGGTCAGTCACACCGCACACATCATGAACATCATCGAGCAGGCAATCCCCGAGACGCCGTACATCCACCTGCTCAACCTCCAGCATCCGGACCTCGCGATCGTGGACCTCAAGGTCGGCCAGGATTCACCGGTGAATGGCGTGACGATGGGCGACATCGATTTGCCGGATGATTGCATCATCGCCGCAGTCTTGCGCGGTCCGGACCTGATCATCCCCGCGGACTCGACCGAACTTCGCAGTGGCGACGACGTGATCGCGATCACGCACACAGATCAGGAAGACGCCCTGCGGCGCCTCCTGATCTGATTGATTCGGCCAGATTGACGACTACGGGTAAATGCCCCTGAGCTGCGTGAACTCGGCGACCCTGGTCACGGCATACGCCAATGCGCCCGTTCGCAGGCTGACCTTGAACTGTTCCGACGTCTCGAAGACCGCGTTGAACGAGTTGGTCATGATTTGCTTGAGCCGCTCGTTGACCTGCTGCTCGGTCCATGGAAACGCCTGCAACGCCTGGACCCACTCGAAGTACGAGACGGTCACGCCACCTGCGTTGGCAAGGATATCGGGGACGACCATGATGCCCCGGTCTGCCAGGATGTCGTCTGCTTCGGGCGATGTCGGCCCATTTGCGCCCTCGACAATAATCCTTGCCCTGATCTTCGGCGCATTGTCGGCATCGATCTGATTCTCGAGCGCGGCCGGAACCAGAATATCGCAGGGCAACTCAAGCAACTGGTCATTCGGCACCAACTCGGTGTCGGGGAAGTCGTTAATCCGACCGTTCTTGGCGCGGTATTCGATCAACCGGTCAATATCGATGCCGTTGGGGTTGTAGATCGAGCCATAGACTTCGCCGATCGCCACGACTTTGACGCCGACCTGCTGCAGCAGGCGCGCAGCCACCGAGCCGACGTTTCCGAACCCCTGGACGACCGCGGTCGCGCCATTCAGGTTCAACCCGATCTTCGGCGCGGCTTCCTCGAGCGCGAAGACGACGCCACGACCCGTCGCTTCGGCTCGACCCTGCGAGCCACCCAGAGCGATCGGCTTACCCGTGACAACACCGGGCACCGAGTGGCCGACGTTCATGGAATAGGTATCCATGAGCCAGGCCATAATCTGGGCATTCGTATTCACGTCGGGCGCCGGGATGTCCTGGTTCGGGCCGATCATGAACTGGATCTCGGTGGTGTAGCGCCGGGTCAGGTTTTGCAGCTCCGTCTGGGAGAGGAGCTTCGGATTGACGGTCACGCCGCCTTTGGCTCCGCCGTATGGCAGGCCAACCACCGCGCACTTCCAGGTCATGAACATTGCCAGGGCCTTGACTTCCTGGAGCGTCACATCCTGGTGGAAGCGAATACCGCCCTTGGTTGGTCCCGGTCCGGTGTTGTGCTGGACGCGGTGCCCGGTAAAGACCTGCACCGAACCATCGTCCATCTCGACCGGAAAACTCACCGTCACCTCGCGCTGACAGACGCTGAGGATGCGGCGCATTGAGTCCTCGAGCCCCACCACATCCGCGGCGCGATTGAATTGCTCGACGGCAACGTCGAAAAGGTCGCGTCCGTGGTGGTCAGCTGGCCGTGTGGTCGGACGATCGACGACTGCAACCATGGTGATATTTGCCTCCTTCGGCAGCTTGAGCCCGCTCCATCGCAGGCCAGATTCCGAATACCCTAACGCGCCAATTCTTCGACCAGGATGGCCCGGACGTCATCCGGCTTGGCACGACCACCGGTGTTCCTGATGGTCTCACCAATCAGGCGGCCAATGGCAGCCGTCTTGCCCCGCCGATAGTCCTCAACCGCGGCCGGAAACGCCTCGATGGCAGTCCTTGCCGCCATACGAATCGCGTCTTGGTCATCCATCGAAAGCAGGCTCAACCGGCCCGCGGCGTCTCGCACCGATTCGCCGAGTGCAAGCTGGGGAAGCAATTCCTTCGCCGCGCGACCCGTCATCTCGCCCGACTCCACCAGATCGATCAATTCCCGCACCTGATCAGCCGAGACCGGGAACTCCTCGCCGGGCAGCGACCGGGCGCGTTGAAGTCCGATGACGTCATTCAGCAGCCAATTGGCCGACGAGCGAGCGCGCTTCGAGTCCGCATCCGAGCCGATCAAGCCTTCAAAATACGCGGCCAGCGCCTCATCGTATGCAATCTGACCGGCGTCCGCCCGGGAGATTTCGTACACGGCCACATAGCGGTCGCGCCGCGCGGCCGGCAGTTCGCCGATCGTGTCGCGGATCAGGTCGAGCCGGTCGGGCGTCATCGTCAACGGAGGCAGGTCCGGTTCCGGGAAATACCGGTAGTCGTGCGCCTGTTCCTTCGTCCTCTGCGAAACCGTGGTCCCCGTCGCCTCGGACCAGCCGCGCGTTTCCTGAACCAGGCTGCCGCCGGCGCCCAGGACCTCGCGCTGGCGCTCTTCCTCGAACCTGAGCGCCCGCACCACGGCGCGGAAGCTGTTCATGTTCTTGATCTCGACCTTCGGCCCGGCGAAGGTGCCATCGGTCGCGCGCACCGAAATGTTCGCGTCGCAGCGAAACGCACCCTCTTCCATATTCCCGGTCGACGCGCCAATTGAGCGCAGGATCGCCCGGAGTGAAGCGAGGTAGTCGCCGGCCTGCTGGGGCGTGCGAAGATCGGGGTCGCCGACGATCTCCATCAGTGGCACGCCGGATCGATTCAAATCGACCAGGCTGATCTCCTGGCCGGTTTCGTTGCGGGCATGGACCAACCGTCCCGTGTCTTCCTCGATATGCACACGGGTAATTCCGGCGGTGACATCGACGCCTTCGGATTCGAAGGTCAGCGATCCTTGAAGGCAAAGTGGCAGGTCATATTGGGAGATCTGGTACCCCTTCGGCAGATCAGGGTAACCGTAGTTCTTGCGGTCCATTTTGGAGAAGGACGCGATTTCGCAGTTCAGCGCGACACCGGTCTTTACGCACGTCTCGATGGCGGCTTTGTTGATAACTGGAAGCGCGCCGGGCAAACCGAGGCAGACCGGACAAGTGTGGGTATTGGGGGGAGCACTTGAATACTCGGCTGAACAAGAACAGTACATCTTGCTCCTGGTCAGCACCTGGGCATGAACCTCAAGCCCGATGATCGTTTCGAGTTCCACAATACCCCCAACGAAGCGCGATCGGGCGGTGATCACCCGATGTCGTGATCCTGTGAATAGTACGTCATACACGCCTGAAACAGATTGTCCCGCAGTCATGATCCCAAACTCGCTGTGGTACCATCCACCCCGGGCGTGTAAGCCTTTTTCAAGCTGCGTCCCCGTTCATCAGGCTCGATGCATTGACGCATAGAAGGCAGCATTTCCGGTAATGGCGACGCGATCCGACGTCAAAATGGTGACCGGTAAGATCAACGGGCAGGACGTCACGGTTCCGGCCGGGACGACGATTCTCGAAGCGGCACGCGAGGCGGGGATCGAAGTTCCCAACCTCTGCTATCAGCCGCTCCTTCGCCCATGGGGATCCTGCCGCATTTGCACGGTCGAAATCCTCGGCAAACGCGGTGGATTGATCGAGTCGTGCGCGACGCCGCTCGGCGAGGGAATGGAAGTCCTGACCCACTCCGAGCCGTGCATCGATGCACGCCAGTTCATCCTGCAGATGTACCTGATCGACCACGCCCTCGACTGCCCGACATGCGACAAATCGGGCGAGTGCTATTTGCAGGACAACACCTACCTGCACAACGTCAACACCAATCCGTATCGTCGCCCGAAATTCGCGCAGCCCTATGTCCACTTCAGCGACATCATCGATTACAAGTGGGACCGCTGCATCATGTGCAACCGGTGCACGCGGGTCTGCGATGAAATGATCGGCGTCACCGCGATTGAGTCGTCGTATCGCGGAATGGACGCGGCGATCACCCCTGCTTTCGGCCAAAGCCTGGACGACACCGCCTGCACGCGATGCGGAATGTGCATCGCCGTCTGCCCGGTCGGCGCACTGACGGACCGGCACTTTGCCCACCACCCGTGGGAGCTCGATGCGACCGAGACGATCTGCGGCTTCTGCGACGTCGGCTGCACAATCAGCGTCGAATCGAACAAGGGTATCGTCCGCCGCGTCTCCCACTTGTGGGAGCGGGGCGTCAACCACGGCTACACCTGCGAGGCTGGTCGGTGGGGCCACGAGCTCCTCCAGAACCCGGACCGCATCTTCTACCCATACGTCCGGGACGAGGACGGCTCGGTCTATGAGGTAACCTGGGACGACGCGATCAACACCGCCGCCGAGACGCTCGCCCACTACCAGGGCGATCAGTTCGCTGCGATCGCTTCGCCGGATAGCACGAACGAAGAGGTTTACGCGCTCCAGTTGTTCACCCGCGCAGTCATGGGCACGAACAACATCGACCGGATGTTGACGCCGGCCCAGCGGTCGGTCGAAATGGCCGTCCGGGCCGGGCTCGGTGACGACGTCTCCAACACGAACAACATGCAGGAGCTTTTCACCGACGTGAAGGCGGCGATGGTCGTTGGCCCGGATATCGGAAAGGCGGCGCCGGTCGCCTCCTACTGGTTCTATCACAGTCGCCAGTACCGGGAAGCCAAGACCATCGTGATCTCGATGGACGACTTCCCGCTCTGCCGCCGGAGCGAGGTCTGGCTGAATCCCAAGCCGGGCACGACCGCGACGCTGCTGAGTGGCATCGCCCGCGCGATCATCGATAAGGGCCTTGCCAAGGGCGGCTCGGATGTTACCGGCTACCAGCAGTGGCTGACGACCATCCAGAACGTCTCGGTCGCCCAGGTTGCGGCCGAAACCGGAGTCGCGGTGGCCAACATTGAGGCGGCGGCAATCCTCTGGGCATCGGGTGGAGCAGGCATCTCAACCGACGCGGACAGCTACCCCCCGGCCCTGATCTACCAAACCGTCGCGCACCAGGGCTCAGTCTCCGAGAACGACTATTACGGTGATCCGGCCGAAATCGCGGCAGCCTGCAACAACCTTGCCTTCCTGACGGGCAATATCGGCCGGGCCGGTGGTGGCGTCGCGGCAATGCGCGGTCCGGCGAACTACCAGGGCGCAACCCAGATGGGAGCTCACCCGTCGTTCCTGCCGGGCGGTGCGAGCGTCGAGTCGGTGGCCGATCGCGAGGCGTTCGGTACAGCCTGGCTCGATCGATGGGCCGAGAAGGCGAAGACCCGCAACGGCTTCCTGCCGGTGCGGTCCCTGCCCACGAGCCTTGGCCTATCCCGCGACGAATTGATCAAGGCGATCGATGCCGGCGGCGTCAAGGCGATGGTGATCGACGGTACGGTCGCAGGACGACTGCAGCTCATCGATCCCGAGCTCGGCGCCGCGCTGGACAAACTCGAGTTTCTGCTCGTCCTCGATTCATTCAACTCACCGCTGGCACTGAAAGCGGACATGGTCCTGCCGAAGGCCGCGACGCTCGAGAAGGACGGCACTCTGACGAACTTCGACCGCACGGTTCAGCGCGTTAGGGCAACGGTTCCGGCAATGGGCGAGAGCAAGCCGGTGCACGATGTGATCGGGATGCTGAGCGAGCGAATGGGCTATGGCTTCCCGGTCATGCCTGCGTCGCAGATCATGAGCGAGATCGGGCGTCTGGTTCCGTCGTACGGCGGCATCACCTACTCGCGGCTGGAGCGATCCGGAACCGTGACTCCTGCCACCAGCTTTGCGGATCCCGGCTCTCCGATTCTTGTCGGTGGTCCCGACGGTCGGGCAACGTTATCGCTCGCGTACACCGCGGCGGTCTAAGGAGCACCTCACGCATGTTCGATGAAGTCAAGGGATTCGCGGTCACCTTCAAGCGGCTTTTCGCTCCGAAGATCACGATCCAGTATCCGGAAGAGAAGCGGGATATGGCGCCGCGCTTCCGCGGCCTTCCGTCGCTGCGAGTCGACCCGGAATCCGGAGAGGCACTCTGTGTGGCCTGTGGGCTCTGTGCACGCATCTGCCCGACGTCCTGCCTCGAGATGCACGTCGTGCCCTCGGAGGAAGGGGATCGCGAGCTCGGCGAGTTCATCCTGAAGGCCGGTCGGTGCATGTTCTGCGGACTCTGCTCGCAGGTTTGCCCAGTCGACGCGATTACGATGTCCGGCGAATACGAGCTCTCGGTGATGGAGCGCGACGGTCTTGTGTATACCAAGACAGAGCTCGCGACGATTGGCTACGACCAGGACACCTGGTGGGAGTCCGGCTTGATCGACCGGACGCCAAAGGTCCGCGAAGCTCAATAACGCAATCGAATGCGACGGGAGCGAGCAATTGCTCGCTCCCGTCTTCATTTATGCGACGATCAGGGCCTTGAGCGCGTCGAGGTTCATGCGGTCTTCCGCGAAATCCGGGGCTTCCTTCGGCGTCTCGAGGATCCCCGGCAGACCGCACAAGCGCTTGTCGTTCATGATGCAGGCGAACCCGGCCAGGCCAATCTCGCCTTCGCCGATGTGCGCATGGCGGTCGACGTGCAGACCGAGTCCCTTCTTCGAATCGTTCAGATGCAGGCATTTCAGGTTGCTCAGCCCGACGATTTCATCGAATGCGGTCATGGTCGCGGCGCACGTATCCGCGTCCCGGATGTCGTAGCCGGCCGCGAAAATGTGACACGTGTCGAGGCAAACACCGATGCGATCCTTTGCCTCGACACCGGCGAGAATGCCCGCAATCTCCTCAAACGACCGGCCGAGCGCCGTGCCCTGACCTGCCGTCGTCTCAATCAGGATCTTCGCCTTGCCATCTGGCATCTCGTCGTAAATTTGATTGATAGACTCGGCGACACGCTCAATGCCTGCTTCCGGTCCCTCACCCATGTGGGCGCCAGGATGGGATACGAGATAGTGAATCCCCAGCGTGTCGCACCGCTCCAGCTCGTGAGCCAGCGCATGTCGAGACTTCTCCCGCAGCTCGGGATTCGGTGAGGCGATGTTGATGAGATAGGAGTCGTGCGCAACCAGGTGCTTGATCTTGTACTGCTCCTGGTTGGCATGGAACCGCCCGACCACCGCCGGATCAAGCGGTTTCGCTGCCCATTGTCGCTCCGACTTCGTGAAAAGCTGGCACGAGGTCATCCCAAAATCATTCGCGCGGACCAGCGCCAGATCGACTCCGCCAGCCGCGGATACATGGGCTCCAAGCTCGATCGTCATCAACCTCAATCCTGTGCGTACTGCCGCGCCAGCGATTCCAGCGCGGTTCGATTAAACCCGATTTGAACATTGCCAGGGGCGATGACGATTGGACGCCGCACCAGGCCGGGATGCGCAGACATTAACTCGATCAATTCGCGATCGGATGGTGACCGCTCCGCGAGCCCCAATTGCCGGTATGGAATGCTGCGGCGCGAAAGCACTTCGGTTGGCGACTTCCCGATCTCGACGAACAGTCCCTCAAGCTCAGCCACGGTCATGCGGTCCTTGAAGATATCGCGCCGGTCGTATTCGACGCCGGCATCCTTCAGCACGTGTTCGGCGTTCTTGCACGAAGAGCAGTTGCTGTAGAGATAGATCCGGACCTGAGACAATGGTATTCCCTGGCTCACGCAATATGTGACCTCTGGCAGCCCAACGGCTGGACCAAAGCAGCATCACGGCCAATTGCCACGTGCGCGGCTTCGTCTAGGCTACACTCGGTGGCACCGCGAGCGCCACACATGTGATGCTGAGCGGAGCGAGACACGCCGTGGTCGCTGCGGAAATTCGAGATTATTTCTTCCGGGAGCCTGTTCTGGAACTCGTGCCGAGACCGCGACTCTCGCTCATCATTCCCGCATTCAATGAGCAATCCCGCATCGAGCGAACACTCGCGGAGTCGTGGGCTTACCTCACCGCGCAACAATTCTCATTCGAGATCATTCTCAGTGACGATGGCAGCACCGATCGGACCCATGCAATCGGGCAAGATTTCAAGTCCGGCCACGACAACGTCTGCGTCCTCTCGATCTCGCACGGCGGGAAGGCGGCCGCAATCCGGGCCGGCATGAAGGCGGCCCGGGGCGAGATCGTCGCCTTCACAGATGCTGACCTGGCCACGCCGATTTCATACCTCGGCGACTTCATCGGCGAGATCGAGCGCGGCGCGGATGTCGTAATCGGTTCGCGGGAGGGGTCCGGATCGAAGCGGGTCGGCGAGCCGATCTACCGCCACCTGATGGGCCGGGCCTTCAATCGGCTGGTCCAGACGTTGATGCTACCGGGAATAGACGACACCCAATGCGGCTTCAAGGTTTTCACGCGATTCGCCAGCCAGGAGATCCCGCGCCGGGCCAGGCTCTACGCAGACCACGAGACGATTACCGGCGCGCGCGTGACCGCGTTCGATGTGGAAATGCTGGTTATCGCCCGTAAGCTCGGCCTCAAGATCGTCGAGATTCCGGTCGTCTGGACCTATGGAACCCAGAGCAAGGTCAGCCCAATCCGGGACACTCTGATCAATCTGCGGGACATCATTACGATCAAGCTCAACGCCGTCCGAAACGCATACGACTAGCCTCCCAGTAGCCGGCTCTCTGAGGGTCCTGCTTTCGCGCCGGGCGCGTATGACCAAAAGGTTATGGAGCGCCGGCTACCGTCCCGGTAGGCTTGACCTGACCGGTCACAACCGGCATTGGACGTTCGTCTGATCACCCTGGGATTGATATTGTGGAAGGCGATATGCGGGAGTTCCCGCTCGCAGAGATTTTGCAGTTCATCTCCCTCGGATCCCGATCAGGCATCCTTGAGATCGTCCGCCGGGATGGAGTCTACGGCGTCATCTTCACCTCCGGTACGATTACCGGGTTGACCGCCGACGGCTGGACGCTGGCCAACGAGCTCCGCGAATCACAGCTCCTGCCCGATAACATCCTGACCGGATTATTGGCCGTCAACAGCAACATCCAGGACCTGCGCGCGGCGATCCTGACCGGCGGGTATATGACCGCCGATGAGTGGACCGCATTCGTTTCTCGTCAGGTCGAGCGGTTGCTCTACTCACTCTTCGATGTGCGGGACGGCAAGTTCCGCTTCCGTCAGTCGGCCCCGCCGGAGGGGCAATGGCTACCGGTGCGCGTTTCGGCTGATCGGGCAGTGCTTGAGGGCACACGCTGGAGCGAGGCCTGGGCCCGGGCGGCGGAAGCTATACCGTCGCGCCAAAGCCGGTTCGCCCGGACCGGTCGCGTTCCGAGAGCGAACGTCCGGGTCACGCCCACCCAATGGCGCGTTTTTGTTTCGACCAGCGAGCCCGGCACGCTGAACCAGATTGCCGCACGCTCGATTCTCTCCGAAGTCGACGTGATCGAGTCGCTGCAATATCTCCTCGACCTCAATCTGATCGCCCGTTTGGATGCCACCGGGATTGCCGCACACGGCAGGTAGGACCCCCTCGACAACTTTGCCCATATACGATACTGTACGTACGCATAGTTCGTTCTACTTACGAACATGGGATACGGGACTTATTGGTGACATCCCGGCGTGAACGGCCGGCGGTCCGAATGTACCGTTTCTCCATACCCGTTTGTGCGGTCCTCCCGTAGCGACCGTCGTGATTAGCGTTGGGTTCCATGGGGACGCGCTCAAACGTGACGTCGGCTGAAATGCAATCGACCCTTCGGGAACTGATTAACATCCTTGGTGACGCCGAAATCGCCGCCAGGGACGCCCTTATCCGCTTCAATGACCTCGTCGCGAGGGCAGACGCCATAAATCGTAGTGCGGCAAATGAGCTGGCGGAGCTGGAGCAGTTCCTCGAGCAGTTCGCGCTCGAATCCGGCCTGAGCGGCGGAAACCGCAGCAACCGCACCTTCCACGGTGAATTCATCGATCTCGAGACAATGCGAGCGGACGTCGTTACGATCTCTGTCAACGCATCCAAGGCAGCGATCCTCAGTAGCAGCCTCGCTTCAGTGCGGGACTCGGTCGAGAATGCCGCCCGCCATTTCGCCAACGACTCAGCCCTGACAGTTTCGCTCGATGCGATGTCCGAGCATTTCCAAACCGCGATCAACGAAGCCCGCGAAGATGAGCGCCGCAAGCTGTCCCGCGAGATTCATGACGGCCCGGCCCAGGTGCTGGCCAACGCGATATACGCCGTTCAGATCGTCGAACAGCTGGTCAAGCGCAACCCCGCGGCCGCCGAAGAGGAGATTGGTCACGTCCGGGACCTGCTCAAGGAAGGTGTGACCGAG
>DASQCG010000174.1:0-3381 GCA_035634825.1 Thermomicrobiales bacterium
CGAGCGGATCCGCCATGCCGTGGACCAGTACCGCCTTGCGCTCGAGCGAATGCGGGTGCGCGGGCGCGCGTCGCGGCCAGGAGGGGTACTCAGTCGTCGTGCTCGTCATGCTCATAATCCTCGTTGTCTTCGTGGTCGTCCTCGTCGTCCCAGCTCCCTCGGGTGTCGGGCGCGGACGAGGTGGACTGAGGCGTGGAGGAGGTGTCGTTGAGCGTACCGAGTGAGAGGCCCGATTGCGCGGCGACGCCCGGCCCGCCGGTCGAATCAGTGGGATCGGACGTATTCGGGTCGATGAATTCCTCGGCCGGCGCGGATGGCGTGGCGGTCGGATCGGCCTGCGATCCGCGGGTGGTGATCAGATCCCACTGCGTGCCGAGCACGAGCGCGACCGCAATGGTGAGGGCGAAGGAGGCAATCAATGCGCCCCGGTGCGTCATGGGGTGTCCCCGTTTTCCTGCTGATGCGGTGCGCTGGAACGATTCAAGCCTGGCCGCATCGTAAGGTCAGGCTATGGCGGCAGGATTAGAGGGGGATTTGATCGAGGCGAGCAGGCGAGGAGTTGATGGGGAGAATCGATGTAGGGGCAGATGGCAATCTGCCCGCCGCTACCGAAACGGCGGTTCCCGGGCGTAAACACCCGGGCTGAAATCTGAACCCGGCTAAAGCCGGCTGGGCCGCGCGAAGACATGGAAACGTAGCGCGGTGCGGCAGCCCCGCTCCCGCTCACGGTACGCAACTTCACAGGCAACCGCCGCCGGATGGCATCGATGCATGCGGATCGTGCGTGGAGATGAGCTCACCGCGAGTCTGCCGCACCGCGCCACATCAATGCCGGGTCGCTTCCTACGCGGTCAGGCGGTAGAAGCGGAAGAAGTCGTGCTCGATCGGCAGGACGGCGACCGATTGATAACCGGCCTCGTCCGCATATCTCCGGAAGATCGGCTGCCGCATGATGGTGCCGGTGCCGGCCGGGTTCTCGCCGTCCATCGCGCCCGGCAGACAATGGAAGATGCTGTAGCCGTACATGAACCGCTCGACATCGTCGGCCGGCGCTGTGAACGCATCGCCCACCTTCTCGTCCACGATCAGGACCGTACCGTCCGGGCCCACCAGGTTGCGCATCGCCCGCAAAACGCCGACCGGGTTCGCCATGTCGTGGACACACTCGAAGGCGAACGCGAGATCGTACCGGCCGGAGAGCGATGGGTCGGCCGCATCCTTCGCCATGAACCGGACCCGATCGCCCACGCCCGCCTCGTCGGCAAGCTTCTGAGCTGCCCGTACCGAGGCCTCGTCCAGCTCCAGCCCGTCGACCCAGGCATTTGGATAGGCCTGCGCGAAACCGATCGATGACCAGCCCATGCCAAAGCCGATATCGGCAATCCGCGCATCCGGTTTGGTCCGTAATCGCTCGTCAATGTCAGGCATGGCCGGCATCCAGTTCCCGGCCAGATCGGTCATGAAGCCCCAGCGGTTGCCCATGCCCTGGCCGATCATCATGTCCTCGCCGTAATGACCGAAGGAGAGTCCCTTGCCGGTCCGGAAGGCGTCGATCACATCCGGCATGGCGAGAATGCTGGCCATCGTTGTGCGGACGAAGTGCAGAATCGGTTGCTCGCCGGTGCTGTCGGTGAAGAGCGACTCGGTGCCGGGAATCAGTCGGTACGTGCGGGCGTGGTCGTCGTCGGACGCGGTGGCGACCTCGATCAGTCCGGTTGCGGCCTGCTGCTCGAGCCATTCGCGGGTGTAGCGCTCGTTCGCGCCGGCTCGGTGCGCGAGCTGTGCCGGGGTAACCTCGCCGAGATCGGCCAGCTTGTCGTAATACCCCATCCGCGCGCCGAGGAAGACCGACGCGACGTCCCACATCTGCAGCATCGCCCCGAACAGGCGATCAGTGACGGCCTCAGCCGGAGACTGCGTGATCATCGAACTCCCTTGCTTCGCCCAAGCGGACGACGTGACCCGGACCGATCAGATCGATTTACGGAGATGCTGAACGCAACCGATCCTATAACGAGGATGACGGTTTGTCACGCGTAGAGCATTGAGGGCTGAGAGTTAAGGATTAAGGGAACGGAAAGGTAGCCAGTGGTCGGTAGCCGGTAGCCAGTACGCTACGTCCGAGCCCCGAACTCCCAAAACCCTATAATCTAAGACCTAAAACCCAGAACCTAAAACCCGAACCCCGAACCTACCCCTTGTTGTCCGCTTTACCGCCGTCCCACAACGTGTAGACCTCGGTGATCTCGATCAGGTGGTCGTCCTGGTCGCGGACGTAGAGGGCGGTGTTGCCGTGGCTGAAGGTGATCTCCCCGGCGAGCGGAATCCCGACCTCGGCCAGGTGCGCCTTCATCTTCTCCTGGTCGCCCGGGCGGACGCGCAGGGCGAGGTGGACATGCTCGCCGCCGCGACCGCCGAAGAGCCCTTTCTCGCCACCGGCCTGCCGCGTCCAGAGCCCGAGGAAGCCTTCCCGTCCGAGCCGGACCCAGAAGGCGGGCCGCTCCTCGCCCCAGCGATCGATGACCTCGAGACCGAGCCCATCGACGTAGAAGCGCTCGGCCGCGGCCAGATCGCTCACCTCCAGCACGACCTCGTAGAACCCGAGCATGGGTGGCGCTGCGGTCATCTCACTCACCTCCACCGGTCGTCGACCGGGATCTCGATCCCGAAGATGCTCCGGAGCACATCGCCGATCTCCGCGTGCGATTCGAGCTCGCGCTCCTCCCGCTCGCCGTCGATCGTGGTGATCAGCGTCCGCTTGGCCAGCGTGGCGCGACCGCCGGTGACCAGCATCGAGCACATCGCGCCGGAGCGGAAGAACGACTCCGGATCGGTCTGGAAATACGTGCAGCGCGGCATGAACGCGCTCAGCTCGTACGCCTCGGGTCCCCATGACATGATCGGGCTCCAGGCGCCCGCCTCGTCCATCCGCTCGGCCACCCACCGCCCGTCCGCGAGATGAACCCGGCGCTCGCCATCGGCGCTGACCCCGTCGATCGGGATCGCCCGGTCCGGGTTGGTCCGCCCGGCGCCGACATCGGCGTACCAGCGGGAGCCGTCGCTCGGCACGGTCACGTCGAGCACGAGGTGGTCGAAAGGGTCCGGATCGGCCTCATCGGAGAAGTTGGCCGCCATCCGGTTGACCTGGAAGCCGAGAGATTCGAGCAGGACCGCCAGCAGCCCGTTCAGCTCGAAGCAGAAACCGCCGCGGCTTCGCACGACGACTTTCTCGTAAACGGACGGGATATCGAGCGTAAAGCGCTGGTCGAGCGGGACGATCTCGAGGTTCTCGAAGGGCACGGTATGGAGGTGCGCCCATTGGATCGCCGAGAGCGTCTGGGCGGTCGGCGGCAGCGGACCGCCCAGGCCGATCCGCTTCAG
>DASQCG010000175.1:0-4916 GCA_035634825.1 Thermomicrobiales bacterium
CTGCCGGTCGTCCTGATCACGCCGTACATGCTGCTCTCGGCTCGGCTGGGCCTGCGGGATACGATGCAGGGGCTAGTCGTCATCAACGTCACCTTCATGCTTCCATTGGCGGTCATCGTCATCCATGGGGCGTTTGCCGGGATGCCGCCGGAGTTGATCGAGGCGGCCAGCCTGGACGGTGCCAACGCGTTCCGGACATTCGTGCAGATCGCCATTCCCCTGGCCGGCTCCGCGGTGGTCGCAGCTTGGGTCTTGTGCCTGGCCTTCACGTGGAACGAATGGCTTTATGCTGATTTCATGACATTCGAGAAGGTGGAGACGATGCCGGTCGCGCTGATCGCGGTCGTCGGCGGAGGAAGTGGCGCGAACGTGCCTTCAGCGATGGCGCGAGCACTGTCGATGATGGTGGTGCCGATTGCCGCCGCGCTCGCGACGCAGCGATTCATTGCCAGCGGTCTCTCGATGGGCGCGGTAAAGGCCTGAAATGAACGACGTACTGCTTCTGGGCCTGGACATTGGCTCGACCAATATCAAGGCCGTGATTTACGAGCCCGATGGGGCTGCGGTATCGGTCGCCAGTGTGCCGCAGGAGACGAGGTACCCGCATGCGGCATGGGCCGAATACGACCCGCGCCGGCTCTGGGAACTCTGCCGCCAGGTCATTCGCCAGGCGGTGTCCGCGCTTCCCGATCCGCGCCGCATCGTCTCGGTCGCGGTCACGAGCTTCGGTGAGGCTGGCGTATTGATCGACCAATCGGGTGAACCAACGACCGATATGATCGCCTGGTTCGACCGCCGCACGCTGGATCAATGTCGCCGCTTTGCCGATCAGATCGATCCTGATCGCCTCTTCTCGATCACAGGCGCGGTCGTGCAGCAGATCATGACCGCACCGAAGCTGATGTGGCACCGGGAAAACGAACCGGAGGCATGGGCGCGGTCAGTCCAATTCCTGATGACCGCCGACTACATCGCGTACCAACTCTGCGGGGAGCGGGCGCAGAATCTCTCGCTTTCGTCGCGGACCGCTCTGTTGGACCTGCGGAAACGCGACTGGAGCGACGAACTGCTGGCCCTGGCCGGTCTGGAGCGGTCATTTCTGCCACCAATCGTCGACGGAGGGACTCCACTTGGCTGCGTGACGCCGGCGGCGAGCGCTGAGACCGGACTTCCGACGTCGACGCTTGTCGCGGTTGGCGGGCACGATCATGTCTGCGGCGCGCTGGCCGCCGGTGTCGTCCGTCATGGCGATTTCCTGGACTCGATCGGCACCACCGAGTGCCTGTTCGTCGCGCTCGATCGGCCGCTCGAGGACGCTGCCATGGGCCGGCAGGGTTACACGCAGGGCGCCCATGCCCGGGAGCGCTCATACGTCTATGGTGGCCTCTACACGGCCGGAATCTGCTACGACTGGATCCGGCAAGCCTGTGCGCCGGACTTGCCGCACGAGGAGCTGCTGGCAAGAGCCGAGGCGGTCGCGCCGGGGAGCCTCGGCGTAACGTTCATCCCGCATCTCCGGCTCAGCAACACGCCGAACATGGATTCGCAGGCGCGCGGCGCCTTCATCGGCCTGACCACCGACGCCGGCACTGCGGAGTTGACCCGGGCCGTGCTCGAGGGCGTCGCATTCGAGGGCCGGGCGTCGATCGAGCCGCTTCTCCGGTACTCCGGGTTGCCGCGATTGACGGACGCAATCGTCGTCGGCGGCACGGCCAGGAACGAGCTTCTGCTGCGGATCAAGGCCTCGGTGATGAACATGCGCATGCACGTGCTCGAAATCGAGGAGGCGTGCGCGCTCGGCGCGGCCATGCTCGGCGGGATCGCGGCCGGCGTATACGCGTCGGTCGACGATGCCGTTCGCTCGGTCCGGCGCGCGGATCACGTCATCGAGCCCGATCCAGAAGCGGCAGGCATATACGACACGATCTTCACTGACGTTTACCAGTCCATGTACGATGCACTCCGACCGTTCAATCACCGCTTGTACGATCTTTTCACGGGTGCGGAGCTGTCCAGTTGATCGATTCGTTCGCCGCGCCCAACGGGCCGCTGCTCGTCGGCCTGGATGTCGGCACAACCAATATCAAGGCAGCCATTGTCCGCCCGAACGGGCAAACGGTTGCCATCGCATCCGCGCACCAGGAGATCGACTACCCGCATCCAGGGTGGGCGAGCCACAAGCCGGAGCGGATCTGGGAGCTTTGCTGCCAGGTGCTCCGAGAGGCGATCGCGCAGATACCGAATCCCGCGCATATTCAGGGCGTGGCGGTCGCCAGCATGGGCGAAGCGGGCGTCACCCTCGACGCGCATGACGACCCGACGTACGACGTGATCGCCTGGTTCGATCGCCGAACGGTCCAGCAGACGGACCAGTTCTCGGCCCAGATCGACCCGGACGAGCTCTTTGCGATCACTGGAACTGAGCTCCAGCCGATCATGACGGCGCCGAAGCTGATGTGGATCCGGGATGCGCAACCCGAGGTCTGGGCGCGGACTCGCAGATTCCTGAACGTGTCCGCGTATGTCGCGCGCCGTTTGGGTGCCGACTACGCTCAGGACCACTCCCTGGCATCTCGAACGGGTCTCTTCGACTTGCGCTGCCGCGACTGGAGCGGCCGGCTGATGGAGATCGCCGGCCTGACACCGGACATGTTCGGTGAGCTGGCGCCCGGCGGGACACGGATCGGATCCGTGTCGTCCGACGCAGCCCGGTCGACCGGGCTGCCGGCCGGTATTGCGATTGGCTTGGCCGGGCACGACCACATCTGCGGAGCATTTGCGGCCGGTGTCATCCGTCGCGGTGACGTGCTCGACTCGATTGGGACCGCCGAGGGTCTGCTTGTTTGTCTCGATCACCCGGTCGATGACGTGACCATGGGCGGACAGGGGTTCACGCAGGGCGCGCATGTCGTCCCCGATCAGTACTACGGTCTGGGCGCGATTTACACCGCCGGGGCGAGTTACGAATGGGCGCGGCAGGCGGTCGGTGGTGGCCGCAGTCACGACGAGCTGCTGGCTGGAGCGCGATCGATCCCGGCTGGGTCGCTCGGCGTCATGTTCCTGCCACATTTGCGCCTTGCCATGTTCCCGGAGCTCGATTCCCGCGCCCGGGGCGCATTTGTTGGCCTGACGACCGACATGACGTCGGACGCGCTGATCCGCTCGGTGCTCGAGGGCGTGGCCATGGAGGGTCGGGCCGGTTTCGGCCCGCTCGCGCGTTATGCCCAGTTGCCGAAACTGACCGACATCAAGGTGATCGGCGGGACATCGCGCAATCAGCTCCTGATTGAGATCAAGGCCTCTGTCATGAATGCCCGCCACCACGTGCTGGAGATCCCTGAAGCGACCGCGCTCGGCGCGGCTATGTTGGCCGGGATGGCGTCCGGCGTTTATCGTTCGGCAGACGATGCGATTGCTTCGATTCAGTCGGCGGCCCGGGTCGTTGAGCCAGACCCGGATGTTGTCGCGCTCTACGATACGTTGTTCGAGGACATCTACCGTCACCTGTATGGCGCACTTCGGCCAATGCATCATCGTCTCTTCGACCTGTTCATTTCTTCCAACGAGGGTGGGGCTGCATGAGTTATCTGGGAATCGATCTGGGCACGACCTCGCTCAAAGCCGTGCTCGTCAGCGTGTCTGGAGAGGTACTGAGGGAGGGAACCGCCAGCTACGCGATGCAGCATCCCTATCCCGGCGCCGCGGTCCAGGATCCGGAGCACTGGTGGCGGGCGACCCGGGATGCCGTGCAGCAGATCCAGAACGGGATCGGCGCCGAGATCAACGCGATCGGGCTCTCGGGCCAGATGCACGGCACGGTTTGCCTCAACTCGATGCGCCAGCTCATTCGCCCAGCGCTGATCTGGCCGGATACGCGGGGCACGATCACGGCCGCCGAGCTCACCGCAGTGGTCGGCGAGATGCGGCTGTCGGACACGATCGGCACACCGCTGGCCTCGGGCTTTCAGGGTGTAACGGTTGCCTGGCTGCGGCAGCACGAGCCGACGACCTGGCGGTCGATCGCGACAGTGCTGCTTCCGAAGGATTACCTGCGTTTCCGGCTTACCGGCGAAATTGCGACCGACCCGAGTGACGCCGCCGGCACCGGTATGCTCGACGTCCATACGCGAGATTGGTCGGATCTCATGCTCGATACCGTCGGGCTGGATCGGGGCAAGGTGCCTGCGATCCGGCCATCGGCCCAGATTGCGGGCCGGTTGACCTCTGAGGCGGCGGAGTACCTGGGATTGCCGGTCGGATTGCCGGTCGTGACCGGTGGTGGCGATGCTCCGTTGGCGGCCCTCGCGTCAGGTGTGGCTGACGGCCGGTCGCTCCTTGCGACGCTCAGCTCGGGCGCTCAGGTGATTGCCTTTACCGATCACCCGGCAGTCGACCCCCGGCTGCGCGTCCACACCTTCGCCGCGCCGCTCGATCCGACCAAGGACGAGGCCGGGTGGTACGTGATGGGCGCGACCATGGTGGCCGGAATGGCGCTGAGCTGGCTCAAGGAGAACATTTTCGAGTCGTCGTCGGACCAGGCGATCACGTCGATGGTGCAGCGGGCATCGGAAATCTCACCGGGATCAAACGGACTGCTCTTCGCGCCGTATCTGACCGGCGAGCGAACCCCGCACCTCGATTCGCGAGCCCGGGGCGCATTCCTTGGTCTGACTGCGGACCACGACCGTCGCCACCTTACCCGTGCGGCAATGGAAGGCGTCGTCTTCGCGCTTCGCGATGCACTCGATGTCGTGCGGTCCCTGACGCGCACGGGGCACGATGTCGTGCTGGCCGGCGGCGGATCGCGCAGCCCGCTCTGGCGGCAGATCATGGCCGACATCTTCGAGATGCCGGTCCGCCCGTCGCTGATTGTCGATCAGTCGGCGATCGGCGCGGCGCTGCTTGCGGCCGCCTGC
>DASQCG010000176.1:0-2227 GCA_035634825.1 Thermomicrobiales bacterium
GCCAGGCGGTCCAGTGCTTCAACGTCCGCATGGGCTGCGAAGAAGACCTCGGCCTCGAATTCCCCGGCCTGCACCCGATCTAGGAGGAACGATGTACGTCATCAAGATTGGCGGTGGGGCGGCGATTGATGAGGCCGCGTATGCCGGGTTCGCAGTCGACCTGGCCGAGCTGCATGAGGCCGGGACTCCGTTTGTCGTCGTCCATGGCGGGAATGCCGAGTTCAGCCGGTTGAGCGCCGCGCTCGGGATACCGCCGCGCATGATCACCAATGACAAGGGCCGCGTCAGCCGCTACACCGATCGCGAGACGATCGACGCGATGCTGATGACGTATTGCGGCAAGGTCAACAAGACCATCGTCGCCGCATTCCAGCAGGCTGGCATCAATGCCGTCGGTCTCTCCGCCATCGACGGCCGGATCTCGACCGGGCGGCGCAAGCCGGTCCTGCGTGGGACCGAGGACGGCAAACCGAAGGTGCTGCGCGACGATCATGCCGGCTCAATTGAAGCGGTTGACATATCGCTGATTTCGTTGCTCCTGGCGAACGGCTACGTTCCGGTTCTGACGCCACCGGCGCTGGCGGTCGAGGAGGGGCGACCGATCAACGTCGACGGCGACAAGCTGGCCCTGAGCCTGGCGCGTGAGCTGTCGGCCGATGCGCTGCTCTTCTTCTCCGACACGCCCGGACTGCTGGCCGACAAGGACGACGAGTCGACCTTGATCCGCGAGATTGACGCGACTTATCCGGCAAATGCGCTGGCATCGGCCAAGGGGCGGATGGTCGTCAAGGTCGAACAGGCGCTCAAGGCGATCGAGCACGGTGTCGGCCAGGTGATCTTCGCCGATGCCCGGGTCGAGCATCCGATTCAGCGCGCGCTGGCCGGCGAGGGGACCCGGATCGGCGTGCCGGTAGCGAGTCGATAAGTGGCGCAGTGGCTCTTGTTCACGTGCGGTTATCCATTCAGCGGTAAGTCGACGCTGAGCACGGCCATTGGCGAGAAGTGCGGCTTTGAAGTCGTGTCAGTCGATGAGCAGTTTGGAACCGACGGCGTCGCGACCTGGCGGGATGCCTACCTGGCCGCATTTCGGATGGTCGACGACGTGTTGGGCGATGGACGTTCGGTCGTGTTCGACTCGGTCGGCCACACCCGCAAGCACCGGGATCGACTGCGCCGCAGGGCCACGCGGTTCGGGGCGGAGTCGTTGGCAGTCTGGCTCTGGGTGTCGGCTGCCGAGTCGGGTCAGCGGCGGCAGGCGAATGCCAAGCAACCGGTGCGCGCGCATGTGCCGGACGATGGATTTGCAGAAATCGTCGGGCAGTTCGAGCAGTTGCAGGCTGATGAGACACATCTGATTTATCGACCGACCGAGACAATCGCGACCTGGATCGAGCGGGAGCTGCGACCAGTCGTGGAGCGGCAGGATTGAGGGAATGACACGGGTATCGACGACACACGCGATCGACATCATCCAGGGGCTGGAGCAGGCGCATCAGCCGCCGCTGTATGCCAAGCGCGACATCGCGATCGTGCGCGGAGAAGGCGCGTACCTCTATGACTCCGAGGGTCGTCGTTATCTCGATGCGATGAGCAACTACGGAGTCGCCGCGCTCGGGCACGGTGATCCAGAGTTCACCGCTGCGATGCAGGATCAGGTCGGTCGACTGATCACGTGCCACCAGAGCTTCTACAACGACCAGCGGGCCGCCGCGTTGCAGGCACTCAGCACGGTCATGCCCGACGGGCTCAACCGGTACTTCCTGAGCAACTCCGGTGCGGAGGGTATCGAGGCGGCGCTCAAGTTCGCGATCGCGGCGACCGGCCGGCGCAAGTTGGTCGCGGCCCGGCGTGGCTATCACGGCCGGACCCTCGGCGCGCTCTCGGCTACTGCCGAGCCGAAGTACCGCGAGGCGTTCGTGCCGCTTCCGCTCGAGACGACACATGTCCCGTACAACGACGTCGATGCGCTCGAGGCGGCCGTCACTGATGAGATCGCCGCGATCGTGCTGGAGCCGATCCAGGGTGAGGGCGGCATTCATCCCGGCACGCCGGAATATTTGCAGGCAGCGCGGCAGATCGCCGACCAGAATGGCGCGCTCCTGATTGCCGACGAGATCCAGTCCGGCTTCCGGACCGGCGCGCCGTTCGTCTTCCCGACGGTCGGAGTCACGCCCGATCTGCTGGTTGCGGCCAAGGCAGTCGGCAATGGATTCCCGGTCGGTGTCAC
>DASQCG010000177.1:0-3442 GCA_035634825.1 Thermomicrobiales bacterium
CCTGGCGGACGCAGAGGCCGGCGATGCAGCCGGCGGCCTGGCAGGTCGACTTGCAGAAGTGCTTCTGGCCGCAGGCAGCGCAGAAGGAGGCGCTGCAATTCGAGCACCAGCCAAACGGCTCGGCGAGAGCGACGCCACAGTCGGCACAGATCGGGTTGTCCGGAATCCCGGCGATCGCTCGGTCCATCAACCCATTGTAGGTGGGGTTAGGAATCAGGGGTCAGGGATCGGTAGCGTCGCATGGCAATGCGACCTCGGCACCGGGAAACATTCGCGATACAGGGAGACCGGCCGCCCGGCGCCGCCCGGGGTTGAAACCCAGGGCTGAGAAGCGGAAGTCCCTCCGGGACTGACACCGGAAAGATTGAAATCAGCGGCGAACTTTCGACAGCGTGATCACCATCAGCCTGCTTTAGCTGGCTTATTTGATTCAACCCGGTGCTTCAGCGCCGGGCGGTGCTGGGTGGCCGGTTTCCACGCATGAGCCGGCGGTCACGAAGCCGCTGGTCGCATTGCCATGCGACGCTACCAATGGTTTCCGTTCCCTCCACCCTCAACCCTCCACTCGCAACCCATACAATGCCCGTACGTTCAGGAGGCACCCATGTCCGATCCCGTTCGCCAGTTCCGTGTCGCGACCAGTGTCCAGATGGGCAATGGCTGCTCGGCCAACCTGCTCGCGACTGTCCGCGCCGCCGGCGGGCGCCGGGTGAGCGTCGTGACCGATCCGGGCGTGCGGGCGACGGGGATGGTCGAGCGGATCATCGAACCCCTGAAGGCGGCCGGGATCACGATCGATATCGACGACAACGTCCAGCCGAACCCCCGCGACGTCGATTGCGATACCGGCGCGGCGCGGGCGAAGGAGCACGGCAGCAACCTGGTCGTCGCGATCGGCGGTGGCAGCCCGATCGACCAGGCCAAGGCGATCGCGATGCTGGTCACGAACGGCGGCGTCGCCACCGACTGGCAGATGAAGCGGCCCTTCGAGGTCGATCCGCTGCCCCTGATCGCGATCCCCACCACCGCCGGCACCGGCAGCGAGGTCACCCGCGTCTCGGTCGTCACCGACACCGGCCGCATGTTCAAGATGACCATGGGCGACCCGCGCATGGCCCCGATCGTCGCCTACGTCGATCCGGCCCTGACCGTCTCCGTGCCGAAGGGCACGACCGCCGCGACCGGGATGGACGCCCTGACGCACGCGATCGAGGCGTACACCTGCACCGTCCACAACCCGGTTTCGGACGGTCTGGCGCTGCGGGCGATCCGGATGATTGCCAAACACCTCGTCCCGGTGGTCGACGACGGCGGCAACCTGGTCGCGCGAGAGGGGATGATGTACGCCAGCACGATCGCCGGGATGGCCTTCGGCAATGCCGATGTCGCGGCGGTTCACTGCATCTCGGAAGCGATCGGCGGGCTATATGACACCCCGCACGGCATCGCCAACTCGGTCTTCCTGCCGTGGGTCTTCGACTTCAACAAGGGGGCCGATCCCCGCCGTCATGCCGACGTGGCCGAAGCGCTCGGCATCGCGCGGGACAGCCGGAGCGACGACGCGGTCGCGGCCGAGGGCGCCCGGCTGCTCGAAGACCTCTCCGAGCGGATCGGGATCCCGCGCTTCGCCGACTTGCCGAGCGTCGATCCGGCCGATTTCGACCGGCTGGCCGAGGCGAGCGAAGCCAACGGCAGCACCCCCAGCAACGCCCGCCCAATCACCCGCGCCGACTACCGCCACATCCTCGCCGCCGCATACGCCGGATAGGTCGCCTGTAGGGGTTTGCCACGGTAAACCCGCGCACGAACCCCGATCCCTGACCGGTGCCGACCCCACGTCCAGCATTAGGCAGTGCCCGTTTCGGCAACACCCGGATTTGCCACGGCAAATCCCTACATTTCCGTATTCTCTCCACCCTCAACCCGTAACCCGCGTCATGCCGTCTTCAGGATTGGGCTGAGGTAGCGGGATTCGATGGTTTCGGCGGGGAGAGGTGGGGCGAAGAGGAAGCCCTGGGCCATCTGGATGCCAATCTCGCGCAGTTTTGCCAACTGCGCCTCGGTCTCGACGCCCTCTGCTACGACATCGACCCCGAGCGTCGCCGCGTAGGCCGAGACTGCACGGACCATCGCCTCATCGCCGGGGTTTACGCAAATCCCGTGGATATACGACTGATCGATTTTGATCGTATCGATCCGGCAGCGCTGCAGATAGGAGAGCCCGGAATACCCGGTGCCGAAATCGTCGATCGCCAGGTGGACGCCGAGCTGGCTTAGGGCCAGCAGCGTCGCCTGGGTATCGGTCAGATCGCTCAATGCGACCGACTCCGTGATTTCGAGCGTGATCTGGCGCGGGTTGATCCCCGCATCCTCGATCGCCTGCTGGACGATCGCGACCAACCGCTGATCCTGGAACTGGCGGGCGGAGATATTGACGCTGACTGAGATCGGCGCTTGATCCGGCCGCTCCCGGCGCCAAATCGCGAGCTGCCGGCAGGCCGTCTGGATGACCCACGTGCCCAGCGCGATGATCAACCCGCTCTCTTCGGCGACCGGGATGAACGTCGCGGGTTGGATCTGGCCATGCTCCGGGTGGTTCCAGCGCACGAGGGCTTCGAGCGCGACCAGCTCGCCGCTGATGACCTCGGTGATCGGCTGGAAGTGCAGCTCGAGCTCGTCCCGCTGGATTGCCCGGCGCAGGTCAGCCTCCAAATCCAGCCGCAGCACCGAGTGCGCATCCATCTCCGCGCTGAAGACGACGTGGCGGGACTTGCCGGTCCGCTTGGCGACGTACATGGCGACGTCGGCCCGGCGCAGCAGCTCCTCGGGCAA
This sequence comes from Thermomicrobiales bacterium, assembly GCA_035634825.1. Lineage (GTDB taxonomy): Bacteria > Chloroflexota > Chloroflexia > Thermomicrobiales > UBA6265 > DASQCG01. The sequence continues at coordinate 2,833 of DASQCG010000177.1, forward strand.
GCTGGTCTGCTCATCTCCAAGCGCGATGCCGATGCTTGGGCTGACGACCATCTCCCGGCCGTCGACGCAGAGCGGCTCATGCAGCGCGGTGTGGATCCGCTCGACCACAATCAGCGCCTCGTCCATCGTGCAGCCATCGAGCAGCACGGTGAACTCGTCTCCGCCGAGCCGGGCGATCGTGTCGCCGGCGCGAATGCACTTGGCCAGCCGCTCGGCGACTGCGATCAGGACCGCGTCGCCGGCGCTGTGGCCGAGGGAGTCGTTGATTCGCTTGAAATCGTCGAGGTCGATGAAGACCACGGCGGCTTCGGGCGATTTCCTGAGGGCCCGGCTGAGCCGCTCCCGGAAAAGGACACGGTTGGGCAGGCCGGTCAGCGCGTCATGGAATGCCTGCTGCGAGAGCTGGGCCTGCAATGCCAGCCGGGCGGTCACGTCCTGCGCGATGACCAGCATCGCGGGGCGATCGCGGAAGGTGAGCGGATGAGCGGTGATCTCGACCTCGATCAGCCGGCCCGTGCGGATGACGTGGCGCTGGAGGGCGTGCCCGGCGGCGATTTCGCGCCCGTGCGGTTCCAGCCCGGGGTAGACCAGATCGGTCACGACCAGATTC
>DASQCG010000178.1:0-8521 GCA_035634825.1 Thermomicrobiales bacterium
TCGGTCTCGAATGCATTGTCTATATGGGCGAGGTCGATATCGCCCGGCAGGCGCCGAACGTCTTCCGGATGAAGCTGCTCGGGGCCGAGGTGCGCTCGGTCTCATCCGGCTCGAAAACGCTCAAGGATGCGATCAACGAGGCGATCCGCGACTGGGTCACCAACGTCCGCTCCACCTTCTACGTCTTCGGCACGGCCGCCGGAATGCACCCGTACCCGGTCATCGTCCGCGATCTGCAATCGGTGATTGGCCGGGAGGCGCGCCGGCAGATGCTCGAGCGGATCGGGCGGCTCCCGAACTCCGTGATCGCCTGCGTCGGCGGCGGCTCGAACGCGATCGGCATCTTTCACCCGTTTACCGGTGATGAGGGCGTCGAGTTGATCGGCGTCGAAGCCGGCGGACACGGACTCGATTCCGGCGCGCACGCCTCCACGCTCGTCGCGGGACGCGAGGGCATTCTCCACGGCTCGCGCTCCTATGTCTTGCAGGATGAATGGGGCCAGGTTATCGAGACGCACTCGATCTCGGCTGGACTCGATTACCCCGGCGTCGGCCCGGAGCATGCCTGGCTCAAGGACGTCGGCCGGGCGCGCTACGTCTCGATTACCGACGACGAGGCGCTCGAGGGCTTCCATCGTCTCTGCCGGACCGAGGGGATCATCCCGGCGCTGGAATCGAGCCATGCCATCGCCTATGCGCTCAAGCTGGCGGCCGAGCGGCCGCAGGATGAGGCACTGCTGGTCAATCTATCGGGTCGCGGCGACAAGGACCTGAACACGGTCGCCGAGGCATTCGGAGTCACGCTGTGAGCACGCGCATCGCCGTTTCGACCCGAATCCAGAAGACGTTCGATGGCGCCCGGGCCGAGAACCGGGCCGCGTTGATGCCCTTCATCACGGCCGGCTACCCGTCGCTCGAGATGAGCGGGAAGCTGCTCGACGCGCTGGTCGAAGGCGGGGCCGACATCATCGAGCTCGGAGTGCCCTTCTCCGATCCTCTGGCCGACGGCGCCACCGTCCAGGCGTCGAGCCAGAAGGCGCTCGACAATGGAACCACGCTGGCCGACTGCATCGAGCTGGTCCGCGCCTTCCGCGAGCGGGGCGGGACAATCCCGATCCTGCTGATGGGATACGCCAATCCCTTCTTCCAGTACGGCATCGAGCGGCTGGGCCGGGACGCGGCCACCGCCGGGGTCGATGGTTTCCTGATCCCGGACCTGCCCTCGGACGAGAGCGAGGAATTCCAACTCCCTTTCCGGGCCCTCGGGCTCGACCTGATCTACTTTCTCGCGCCGACCAGCACCGACCGCCGCATTGCCGATGTCGCAAAGCGCGCGACCGGATTCATCTATTGCGTCGCCCTGACCGGCGTGACCGGCGCCCGGGATCAGTTGTCTGAGGAGTTGCCCGCGTACATCTCGCGGATCCGGGCTATGACCGATCTGCCGCTCACGATCGGCTTCGGCATCTCGAAACCGGAGCATGTCGCCGCGGCCGCCGAGATCGCCGATGGCGTGGTGGTGGCGAGCGCGCTGATCAATCATCTCGATACACTACCGACCGAGGCACAGCCGGAAGGCGCGCGGTCGTTTGTGCGGCAATTGGCAGACGCGACGCATCGAACGCCGCGACAGGTTTGACAAGGGGTTAGGGCAACTGTGAGTGCGAGCGACGGAAGCTGGGCGTGCCGCGGAATCCGCGGGGCGACGACGGCGATTGCCAACACGGCCGAGGACATCCTCGAGGCCACCGATGAGTTGATGCGCACCGTCATCGCGCTCAACGAGCTCGAACCGGCCGACGTAGCCAGCGTCATCTTCACGACCACGCCGGATCTCACCGCCACCTTTCCGGCCCTCGCCGCGCGCGATATCGGCTGGACCGAGGTGCCGCTCATGTGCGCGCACGAAATGGCAGTGCCCGGCTCGCTCCAGAAGTGCGTTCGAGTCATGATCCACGTCAACACGATCAGGACCGCCGCCGAGATCCGCCATGTCTATTTGAAGGATGCGCGTGAGTTGCGGCCCGAGTGGGCCTACTCCGACGACGATGTGGCCGGCATCCTCGCCAAGGAGCCAGTGGAGGTCGGGCAATGATCGTCGTGATGCAGACCACCGCCAGCAAGGAGCAGATCAGCGCCGTCGTCGAGCGGGTCGAGGAGATCGGCCTCGCCGCGCATCTCTCGCAAGGCGAAGAGCGGACAATCATCGGCGTGGTCGGGATCCTGCCGCCGACGCTTGAAGAAATGCTCGAGGTCTACGGCGGCGTCGAACGCGTCGTTCGCGTTTCGAGCAAGATCAAGCTCGCCAATTGGCAGTTCCACCCGCGCAAGACGAAGATCCGGATCCTCGACTTCGAAATCGGTGGCGACGAGGTCACGGTCATCGCCGGACCATGCTCAGTCGAGTCCGAGGAGCAGACGATGTCGACCGCGCGGGCAGTCAAGGCGGCCGGCGCGAAAATGCTCCGCGGCGGCGCCTTCAAGCCGCGCACTTCGCCATATGAGTTCCGCGGGCTCGGCAAGCGCGGCCTCGAGATCCTGGCCCAGGCCCGGGAGGAGACCGGACTCGGCGTGATCACCGAGGTGATGACGCCGGCCGATGTCGAGCAGGTTCGCGAGTACACCGACGTCTTCCAGATTGGCGCGCGCAACTCGCAGAACTACTACCTGCTTGAAGAGGTCGGTAAGGCGGGCAAACCGGTCATGCTCAAGCGCGGCCTCTCGATGCTGATCGAGGAATGGCTGCTCGCCGCCGAGTACATCCTCTCGCAGGGCAACCCGGACGTGATCCTTTGCGAGCGCGGTATCCGGACTTACGAAAAGGAGACCCGCAACACGCTCGACCTGGCCGCGGTGCCGGTCGTCCAGCGGATGTCGCACCTGCCGATCTTCGTCGATCCGAGCCACGCTGCCGGCAAGCGTCCATACGTCGCGGCACTCGCGCTCGGGGCGGTCGCGGCCGGGGCGGATGGGTTGATGATGGAGGTCCACCCGAATCCGGACCACGCCCTCTCGGACGGCATGCAATCGCTCAACTTCGCCGAGTTCGCGGAGTTGATGCCCCGCATTTCGGCTGTCGCCAGCGCCGTCGGCAAGTCGCTCCCGATTCACGAACCCGTCAGTTAGCCATGAGCACCGCAGGATACGACGTCGTTGTCGTAGGAGGCGGGGTCGAGGGCTGCTCGATTGCCTGGCACCTGGCCCGCGCCGGCGTGCGGGTGGCCGTGCTCGAGCGGTGGCAGATCGCATCCGCAGCCTCCGGGGCCAGCGCGGGCGGTGTCCGCCAACAGGGACGCGACCTGCGCGAGTTTCCGCTCGCCTTCCGGGCCATCGACCGCTGGCGCAACCTCGAAGAGGAGCTGAACGCCAACCTCGACTATCGCCGCAACGGCCACGCCACGACTTGCGAGCACGAGGCAGACCTGGCCGAGCTGGCCAAGTATGTCCTGATCCAGCGCTCAGCCGGGCTCGATTTGGCCCTGGTCGAGGGCGACGACCTCCGGCAGTTGATCCCCGGGATCGCGCCGACCGTGATCGCAGCCGCCTACTCACCCGAAGACGGCCACGCCAACCCGGCCAAGACCACCCAGGCCTTTGCCGACGCGGCCAGGCGATTCGGTGCGACGATCCAGACCGATACCGAAGTGACCGCCGTGACCAAGCGCGGCGACCGGGTGACCGGCGTCGAAACCAGCGCCGGACCGATCCTGGCCGACACGGTCGTGCTGGCAGCAGGCGCCTGGAGCGGCGAGCTGGCGACAGGGATCGGCGTCGACCTGCACCTCACGCCGGACGGCTACCAGGCGATGACCACCTTCCCGGTCGAGCCGCATCTGACCCAGGTACTCGGCTCGATGCGGCGGCTGATCAGCCTTAAGCAACTCCCCGACGGCCGCTACCTGCTCGGTGGCGGCTGGCCGGGCAACTATTCGCTTGTCGCGCCGCGCGGCGAGACGATCGAGGAGAACATCTCCCGCAATTTCGAAGCCGGCGCCGCGCTGATCCCGCACGTCGGCTCGGCCGTGATCGACCAGGCCTGGATCGGGATCGACGCCCACACCCACGACGAAGTCCCCGTCCTCGGCGAAGTCGACGGCATCGACGGACTGGTCGTCGCGACCGGCTTCTCCGGCCACGGCTTCGCGATCTCGCCTGCCGTCGGCGAGGCGATCGCCGGCCTGATCACGACTGGCAAATCCCCGATCGACATCGACGCCCTCTGCCTCGGCCGCTTCGAAGGCCTCGTCACCAACGCCTCCAGCAACGGCCACGCCGGTTGAGTTGAGGGTTAAGAGTTAAGGGTTAAGGGAACGGAAAACCAAAACCTAAAACCTGAAACCCAAAACCTCATGTCCATCGACCACGTCCAGATCACGATTCCGATCGGACAGGAGCAGATTGCGCGGACGTTCTACTGCGGTGTGCTCGGCCTGACCGAGATCGAGAAACCGGAGGCGCTGAAGAGACGCGGCGGACTCTGGCTGGAAGTCGGCGGGCAGCAGTTGCACATCGGCGTCGAGGGCGGAATCGATCGCACCTCGAGCAAGGCGCACGTCGCCTACCGCGTCCTGGACCTCGCCCGCTGGCGCGCCAAACTCGAAGAAGCCGGCTGCTTCATCCTCGAATCAGTCCCCATGCCCAACCACGACCGCTTCGAAACCCGCGACCCCTTCGGCAACCGCATCGAGTTGATCGCGAAGCACGAAAGAGACCATTAGAGTCGGGTTGATTCGCTCGTGAACTGCCGATTATCTACGTTGTTGTAACGTTGGCGAGCAATCCTCGGGCGCATTGTCTCCATCGCATGCGCCATGATGATGAGGAACGCCGACAAGTCGTTGGCGCGATGGGTGTTCTACTCACGGAGGCAAGAGCATGGCCGGATACAGCATCGATATCGAAACGGCGACGGAGGAGAACGAGTTCTTCCGGAAGGTCCTGTACACAGCGCAACACATGCAGCTCGTGCTGATGACGCTGAAGGTCGGTGAAGATATCGGCCAGGAGATTCATCCCGACGTCGACCAATTCTTCCGCATTGAGCATGGCCAGGCCGACGCGATCCTCGACGGTGAAGTGCACAAGCTCGTGGACGGTTCGGTCCTGATCATCCCGGCCGGCACGGAGCACAATGTCATCAACACCTCTGCTGATGAGCCATTGCGCCTGTACACGATCTACTCGCCGCCGAACCATCCCGACGGCACGATCAACAAGACCAAGGCCGACGCGGAGGAGTACGAGCGGGCCCACCACGGCCACTAAGCGGCTTTCAGAGAGATTGTCCAGCTGTGGCGTAACGCGGGGCCGCCGTGCCCCGCATTCACTCACGGGAGACCCGCGTCCATACAAAACCGGCCTCCCGGTGAGAACATCGTGGCCCGCGGCCACAGCGGGGCGCGGCGGCCCCGCGCTACGATTACCTATGTTTCGCCCATCTTTTACCCGCAACCCTTCACCCTCCACCCGCACCAGGCCACTGTGCACAGACCACCAACCACTGTTCACTCCTCCGGTATGCTTGCGCGGCGCGGTTCGCGCGGATGACGGATAAGGGCAGTGCTTCAGCATCGGGTCAATCAGAAGGTCGCGGTTGCCGTCGTCTACATCTGCGCCATGCTGATGAACTCGCTCGACTCTACCGTCGTCAACGTCGCTCTCCCGACCCTCAGCCGCGAGTTCGGCGTCGACTCGGCCGCGATCGAAGCCGTCATCGTCGGCTACCTGGTCAGCCTCGCCGTCTTCATCCCCGCCTCCGGCTGGCTGGGCGATCGCTTCGGCCACAAGCGCATCCTGCTGATCGCGCTGGCGATCTTCGTGATCGCCTCCGCCCTCTGCGGCGCATCCCAGACCCTCAACCAACTGGTTCTTTTCCGCGTGCTGCAGGGCGCCGGCGGCGGCTTGCTGACTCCGGTCGGGATGGCGCTCCTCTTCCGCACCTTTCCGCCCGAGGAGCGGGTCGGCGTGGCCCGGATCCTGATGTTCGCCACGATCATCGGCCCCGCAGCCGGGCCCATCCTCGGCGGCTTCATGATCGAGCACTTCTCGTGGCGCTGGATCTTCTACATCAACCTGCCGGTCGGGATCGCCGCGCTTATCTTCGGTCTGCTCTGCCTCGAGGATCACCACGAGCGGCAGGATGACCCGTTCGATATCCCCGGCTTCCTCCTCGCCGGCAGCGGATTCGCCTTCGCCATGTACGCACTTAGCGAAGGCTCGCGTAAGGGCTGGACCTCGCCCGTGATCGTCGGCACGGCGTTGCTCGGGCTTACGCTTTTGGCGATCTTCGTCGTCGTCGAGCTGCGCACAGAGCGGCCGATGGTCCAGCTCCGGGTGCTGGCCAATCGCCTTTTCCGGCGGACGATGACCGTCTCGCTCTTCGCCACCGCCGCCTTCCTCGGCACGCTCTTCCTGGTGCCGCTCTTCCTGCAGGACGGCATCGGCGTCTCGCCGCTGACTTCCGGGCTGACCGTCTTCCCGGAAGCGATCGGCGTTGTGACGTCTACCCAGGTCGTCGCGCGCCTTTATCCGAAGATCGGACCTCGACGGCTGATGACCGGCGGTCTGATCCTGGTCGCGCTGGTGCTGTTCGCCCTCAGCACGCTCAACTTCAGCGTCGATCTCTGGCTCTTCCGGGTGCTGATGTTCGGTCTGGGCGCGGGAATGGCCTGCATCTTCGTCTCGAACCAGGCGGCGGCCCTGTCCGATATCTCGCGCGAGATGACCGGCCGGGCCTCGATGCTCTATAGCGTCCAGCGGCAGATCGGCGCGGCCACCGGCGTCGCGATCCTGAGCACTGTCTTGCTTACCGTCGGAACGCCGCGGGCCACACTCGAAGGCCGGACAGTTCCCGATCTCAACGCCTTCCGCGCGGCGTTCCTGGTCGCCGCCGCCATCGCCCTGATTGGCGCCGCATTCGCCACCCGCGTCCCGGACGAGGATGCCGCGGCCTCAATGCGCAAGCCGGTCAAACGGCGAGCTGACGAGGAGGCGAGCAGACGAGCAGTGGAACCGAGCCGTGAGCCGGTGGACGCCCACGTTCCGTAGGGGCAGATGGCAATCTGCCCGCAGCTTGCCAAATGCCCCGTCGACTGCATGGGCCGGTCTCTGAACAATGCTCCGGAGGTATGCGGCCGGGGCACACACGGGCAGATTGCCATCTGCCCCTACAGCCGAACACTTGCCTGACACCGCTACAGTCGAATCACATCTGCGTCGCACCCGGTTCGCAACCGCTCGCCTGCTCACCTTCGCGCCTGCTCGCCATACCCTCGTTACCTTTTCCTTCGCGAATCGTTCACCTGATTGGCGGAGGCGCGCTTCCGCCTGTGGAGGTGGAGCATGAAGATCGCCACGGACGAGGTGGACGCGCACGGTGTCGGATCCGATCCCGACGCCATGCTCGCCCTCCGTGCTCGGAACGATCCCGAGGCGTTCGGATTGCTCTACGCCCGTTATGTCCATCGCGTCACCTCCTACTTCCTGCTTCGAACCGGGATCCGGGAGGACGCGGAGGATCTCGCCAGCCAGTGCTTCGTGCGCGCGTTCGAGGCCCTTCCCCGGTTCCGGGCCGGGGAGGGCAGCGTCCGATCCTGGCTTTTCGCAATCGCGCACAACCTCTCTGTCAGCCACTACCGCGCCCACCGAGACACCCTGCCGATCGACACCGTCACCCTGCTCGATCACGCGCCGCCCCTCGAGGAGCGCGAGATCAGCGCCGACGATGCCCTCAACGGCCTCAGCGAAGACGATGGTGAGCGCGAGCCGGACGGGGAGCTGGGCGCGGCCATCGCCTGGCTCCACGAAGCGCTGAAGGACGGGCCGCTGCCCTCGAAGCAGGTCTTTGCCGAAGCGAGCGAGAACGGGATCGCGCGCTCAACGCTGAAGCGGGCCAAGCTCCAGGCAGGCATCCTCAGCCGCAAGGTCCAGGAGCCGGATCCGCAGTGGCTTTGGGCTCTGCCACCGGCGAGCGGCGAGCAAGGGACTCAGGCGGAACCCGGCCGCCAAACCGATGAGTCCCTTGGGTCCCTTGAGCCCCTTGACCCGGATGATCAGTGCGAAGAGGGCGTTGCCATATATAAGGAGTCTGCTCTACAGAACGAGACCATTGACACCAAGACCGACGCCGTATCCGTCCAGCCATATCAAGAGACCCAAGAGGACCAAGGGACCCAAGGGACTCAGAGCGTAAGGGACGGGGTCGTGGATGATCCCCTTGCCTCGGCCTTGCCTGATGCACCCGGTGCGGAGGTGCTGACCGACCCGTGGGATGGGGACGACCCAGACTGGCCCACTGACCCGCCCAGTTACGACTGCGCCACCTGCCTGGCCGATGAGCCCGAACCGGCCGGGGACGAGGACGACGATTTCGCCCGCCTGGAGTGGCCCGCACCGCGCGGTGGGGCGCCGGAGGTGATCATCGTCGCGCCGGAGGTCGAGGACCGGCGCTGCGACGGCTGCACGCGCATCCTGGCATGGGGCGAGGCGCGCTGCCGCCACTGCGACAAGCCCCCAGCCGACC
>DASQCG010000179.1:0-5731 GCA_035634825.1 Thermomicrobiales bacterium
TCGGGTCGACAATCCGCACACCAAGCCATTTCCGTTCTGGGAGTGGTTGATCCGGGAGGTGCAATCGGTTGATCCTGGCGTCATCTTCCTGTCGGAAGCATTTACCCGCCCGAAGGTCATGAAAGCGCTCGCCAAGCTCGGGTTCTCCCAATCCTACACCTACTTCACCTGGCGCACCGGCAAGGAAGAGCTACAAGCGTATTTGAGCGAGATCACCCGCTACCCGGAACGGGAGTACTTCCGCCCGAATCTTTTCGTCAACACCCCGGATATCCTGCCGTTGCATCTACAGACCGGAGAGCCGTGGATGTTCAAGGCGCGTGTCGCGCTCGCTGCCACACTTTCGAGCAGCTACGGCATCTACAACGGATTCGAGTTGCTCGAACATGAACCGATACCCGGCAAAGAGGAATATCTCAACTCGGAGAAATACGAGTTGAAGGTCAGGGACTGGGAGCAGCCCGGCAATATCAAGGATTACATCGGTCAGCTTAATCGGGTACGGAAAGGAAACCCGGCTCTGCTGCAGACCAGCGACCTGCGCTTCGCGCAAATCGACGACGGCGAAGTAATCGGATTTGTCAAGGAATCGGTGGAGCGCGATAATGCGGTCGCTGTGGCGGTGGCATTGACAAAAGCTGGACCACGAGAATTCTGGTTTCATTTCGGCGAGCTCGAGATCGGGCCGCCGGACGACAGGCGTCGCGTCAAATCGATCGAGAACCTGATCACCGGCGAGCGGCATACGCTCGAATGGGGCGGCGTCCGGCTGCGTATCGATCAGGACCGCGACCCCGCCCTGCTGTTTCGCTGCTTCGCGTGAGGGTTGCACCGTGAATGTTGCGCCCGACATCAAGGTCGAATCCCAGGTCGAGAGCGACGAGCTCTGGTTCAAGGACGCGATCATCTATCAGCTTCACGTCAAGGCGTTTGCCGACAGCAACAGCGACGGTATCGGAGATTTCGCCGGGCTCACCAGCAAGCTGGACTACCTCGAAGATCTCGGGGTTACCGCCCTGTGGCTGCTGCCATTCTATCCATCCCCGGGGCGCGACGACGGTTATGACATTTCGGACTACCGTCACATCAATCCCGATTTCGGCACGATGCAGGATTTTCGCCGCTTCATGCAGGAGGCCAAGCGGCGAAAGTTGCGGGTGATCACCGAGCTGGTCATCAACCACACCTCGGATCAGCATCCCTGGTTTCAGCGCGCACGCCGAGGCCGGCCGTCATCCGATGCCCGCAATTGGTATGTCTGGAGCGATACCGATCATTGTTTCTCCGAAACGCGCATCATCTTCAACGACACCGAAAAATCAAACTGGACCTGGGACCCGGACGCGCAGGCCTACTACTGGCACCGCTTCTTCTCGCATCAGCCGGATCTCAATTTTGACAATCCGCGGGTGCTCCTCGCCATGGTCCAGATCATGCGGCGATGGCTTGATCTCGGCGTCGACGGCTTTCGCCTGGACGCGATTCCGTATCTGTGCGAGCGCGAAGGCACCAACAACGAGAACCTTCCGGAAACCCACGCCATCATCAAGAACATCAGGGCCGAGCTTGACGCATATGCGCCCGGAAAGGTGCTTCTCGCCGAAGCCAATCAGTGGCCGGAAGACGTCAGTGCCTATTTCGGCGACGGCGACGAATGCCACATGGCATATCACTTTCCGCTGATGCCGCGCATCTACATGGCGATCGCCCAGGAAGATCGATTTCCGATCGCGGATATCCTGCGGCAAACGCCGGACATTCCCCTCAACTGCCAATGGGCGCTGTTCCTACGCAACCACGACGAGCTCACGCTCGAAATGGTGACGGACGTGGAACGCGATTATCTTTGGTCGACGTATGCGACCGACCCACGCGCCCGCATCAATCTCGGGATCAGACGCCGCCTGGCATCCTTGATGGACAACGACCGGCGGAAGATCGAGCTCATGAACTCGCTTCTGATGTCGTTCCCCGGCACGCCGATCATCTACTATGGCGACGAGATCGGAATGGGCGACAATATCTACCTCGGCGATCGCAATGGTGTCCGCACCCCGATGCAATGGACCCCCGACCGCAATGGCGGATTCTCCCGTTGCGACCCGGCACGACTGTATCTGCCGATGATCATGGATCCGGTCTACGGCTATGAGGCGGTCAATGTAGAGGCCCAATCTCGCAGCCTGGCCTCCCTGCTGAGCTGGACCAAGCGCCTGATATCCGTTCGCAAGTCGAGCAAGGTGTTCGGCCGCGGATCGTTGAGCTTCATCCGCCCAGCGAACCGCTCGGTGCTCGTCTATGTTCGGCAATATCAAGGCGAGGTCGTGCTCTGCGTCGCCAATCTGTCACGCTCGGCCCAAGCGGCCGAGATCGACCTGTCGCCCTGGCGGGGACGCGTCCCCTTCGAATTGCTTGGGCGCACGAGCTTCCCGCCGGTCGGCGATGCGCCCTATCTCATCACGCTCGCGCCGTACGGGTTCTTTTGGTTTCTACTCCGTGAACGGGACGCCTCGAAGGTGGAGGTCTCAACTACACCGGCCGAATTCGAGACGCTGGTCGTCACCCAGGGCTGGAGTTCCCTATCGCAAGGCCAATCGAGGTCCGTGCTTGAACGCGACGTGCTTCCGGCGTTTCTGGCAAACAAGCGCTGGTACGCAGAACGTGGAAACTCGCCCGCCAGTGCCCGTATCTCGGCGACCATCCCCCTCGTTCCTGCCGATCCGGGGCTAGGACTGGCGATCATCGAGACCAAGGGGAGGCACGCCCCGGCGACCTACCTGCTGCCATTGACCATCAGTTGGACCCGGTTGGACCGCGAACGTCAAAACCCGAACACGCTCGCGGCTGTCCGCCGCGGCGCGCGCGAGGGCACGCTGCTCGATGCTACGGCGGATCCGAGATTCATCGCATTTCTGCTCGATAACTTGCGCGCCTCGGCGACTATCGACACCGACCAAGGTCGCATCGAGTTCAAGCCCACATCCGCACTTCCGAAGAACGACCCGACGGCAATGGGCGACGTCCACGCCGTGGACACGGAACAGTCGAACACCACCGTCGTCGTGGAAACCGACTGCGTGGTGAAGCTGTTTCGCCGGCTCGACCAGGGTGTGAACCCCGAAATCGAGATCGGACGATTTCTCACCGAAACGGTTCAGTTCTCGCACATGCCGCCCCTGCTCGGCTCCGTTGAGCTCATGGCGAACGGCGCCTCCAGTGCCATCGCCGTGGTGCACGGTTTCGTTCAGAACCAGGGGGACGCCTGGACAGTCACCGGCGCGTATCTCGATCGCTTCGTCGAGGAGCAACGGCTGCTCACCGCCGAAGCCGCGGGCGAAAGTGATGAACAGGCCGCCTATCTTCGGCGCGCGCAGCATGTCGGAAGGCGCGTGGCTGAGTTACAGCTCGCGCTCGCGAGCCGTGACGACCTGCCGGATTTCGCCCCTGAGCCCATCACAGCCGACGACGTCCGCACCTGGACGGAGAGCGTGCTGCAGCGCGCCGAGCGCACGCTGGACGAATTGACCCAGCGACGGTCAGATCTGACGGAGAACGACCGCCAACTTACCGATGCGCTGCTGTCGCACCGAGTGTCCCTGCCCGCACGATTGCGTGAGTTGCTGCCAGACGATATCGATGCCGTGAAAATTCGCCATCACGGCGATTTTCACCTTGGTCAGATGCTGATCGTCAGGGATGATGTGGTCATCATCGATTTTGAGGGAGAGCCGCGCCGCAGCATCGAGGAACGACGTCGCAAGGCGCCGGCGGCGCGCGACGTGGCGGGGCTCATTCGTTCAATCGACTATTCCTCAATCGCTGCGCTCGAGCGCGCACTGAAGTCCGCCCCTGATGAACATGGCAAGATCGCACGCGCGCTCGATGGCTGGCGTGAAACGTCCGTCTCTTCGTTTCTCAGCGCCTACCGGCAATCTCTGAATGACGTGAGGCTCTGGCCGCAGTCCTTGCAGTCCGCGGATCGACTGCTCGATTTCTTCCTGTTGGAGAAGGCGTTCTACGAGATCGAATATGAACTCGCACATCGGCCAAGCTGGCTGCGGGTGCCCCTTGCCGGTACCTGGCGCATCCTTTCGCGTGCGGAGCGCCCGGCCGAATGACCCCTCTTACGCCCGAAGCCTATGCGGTTATCGAGGGTCGCCATTCCGACCCCTTCCACTATCTCGGCCCACATCTCGCGGGCGACATCCCGGTCGTGCGCGTCTTCCTTCCGGACGCGGAGAGAGTGGCTGTAGTCGACGAACGGGGGCACGAATGCAATTTGCAACGCATTCATGACGCCGGCCTGTTCGAGGGCAGCTTGGCCAACGGGTTGTGCCGCTACCGCGTGCGCGCGCGCTATGGCGAAAGGGAGGTCGAGATTGAGGATCCTTATCGGTTCCCGCCCATCTTGTCCGATCTCGATCTCTACCTGCTTGGCGAAGGGACGCATATGCATCTCTACGAGAAGCTGGGCGCCCATCCTATGGAACTCGACGGCGTATTAGGCGTGGCGTTTGCGGTGTTCGCTCCCGCAGCCAGGCGCGTCAGTGTGGTTGGCGATTTCAATCTGTGGGACGGGCGGCGCCACGCGATGCGTGTGCGCGGCAACGGATTTTGGGAAATTTTCGTGCCGGAAGCCAAGGCCGGCGCCAAGTACAAATATGAAATTATCGGACCGGACGGCCGCATGTTGCCGTTGAAATCCGATCCACTGGCATTCGCGGCAGAGGTGCGGCCGCAGACTGCTTCGATCGTGGTTGATACGAACGCGGTTGAGCGGCCCCGACCGGCTCCCGCCCGCGTAAATGGATTGGGCGCCCCGATCTCAATCTACGAAGTGCATCTCGGCTCGTGGCGACGTCGATCGCAGGAGGCCAACCGCTGGCTGACATACCGTGAGCTTGCGGAAGAATTGCCGGCTTACGCGCGCGATATGGGATTTACCCATATCGAATTTCTGCCGGTCAGCGAGCATCCCTTCGACGGTTCGTGGGGCTACCAACCGACGGGCCTGTTTGCCCCGACCAGTCGGTTCGGCACCCCGGCCGAGTTGGCCGCACTGATCGATACGTGTCACCGCGAAGGCCTGGCGGTCATTCTTGATTGGGTGCCGGGGCACTTCCCCGACGATCCACATGGGCTCAGCCGGTTCGATGGAACGGCCCTTTACGAGCATGACAACCCCATGCAAGGCCGTCACCAGGACTGGGATACCCTCGTTTACAATTACGGGCGGACCGAGGTCGCGAACTTCCTGCTGGCCAGCGGCGTGTTCTGGCTTGATCGCTATCGCATCGATGGGCTGCGCGTGGATGCCGTGGCTTCCATGCTCTACCTCGATTACAGCCGACCCGCGGGCGGCTGGATCGCGAACAAGCACGGCGGACGCGAAAATCTCGAGGCCATCAGCCTTCTTCGCCGGTTCAATTCGGAGGTATTCTCACGCTTTCCGGAGGCGACGACGGCGGCAGAGGAATCTACGGCTTGGCCGATGGTTTCGAGACCGGTCGACTGGGGAGGCCTGGGATTCGGGTACAAATGGAACATGGGGTGGATGCACGACACCCTCGACTACATCAGCAAAGACCCAATTTACCGCCGCCACCATCACGGCCAAATCCTGTTCGGTTTGCACTACGCATTCTTCGAGAATTTCATCCTGCCGCTTTCCCATGATGAGGTCGTGCACGGCAAGCGTTCGATCCTCGGCCGCATGCCGGGAGATGAGTGG
>DASQCG010000180.1:0-5924 GCA_035634825.1 Thermomicrobiales bacterium
CAGGAAGGCGCCCAGGATCACCAGCACCATGAGGGTCACGGGACGACGCATAGCGGGAACTCCTTCGGGTAGGCGAATCCGCGCTGGCTGCTCACCGACTCCGCAAGGTGTCGGGCCCACCGGTCAGTTGACGCGACAGGCGGTTAGCGTAGCACAAGTTTTTGGTTCACGAGTGCTTCCCTTCGAAGAGGGGCCGTTCGTGACGCATTCCATCGCCACCCGCGTCGCAGGCGCAGGTTTCGGCTACTCGCACCAGCGAACGCTTCGGAAACGTGCCTCGTTCCCTCATACAACTTCTTCCATCGATAGTGCTCGCCTTGACTATGCGATCAAATGTTCGTATTCTGACATCAAGCGGCACCCTTGAGTCGGGGGCGGGCCTGGGCAGGGCAAAACCGGCTCCGCGGTGGTCACGCGTCGAGAGAACCGCCGATGACAGGATCGGTGATCCCAGGTAACCTCCCTGCTCATACTGACCGAGTGCCAGTGCAACGAACATACATCTTTCAGCACAGATTCGGGGCCTGATGACGTCCATTCCCAGTCGATAACCACAGAGAAAGGGGCAGGCACGAGTCTGACCCTTCTTGATTTCTAGAAACTAGAAACTCGAAACGAGAAACTCCGTACGACAGCTACCCGGTGCGCCCAAAACCTGAAACCCAAAACCTACTCCCCAGCCTGCTTTAGCAGGCTTATTGGATGTAGCCCTGGGATTTATCCCCGGGGCGGTCCCGGGCAGCGGTCTCCCTGCACCACCCCATCATCCACCCCAAGGCGAGTACAGGGACTCGCCACTACGATTCGTTAGCATCCAGCCGGCTTCAGCCGGGTTCATCTTTCAGCCCGGGTGTTTACGCCCGGGCCATCAACATCCGGGAGGCAGGGGTTTGCCACGGCAAACCCCTACACCTGCTCGCCTCCCCGTCTACTCGCCTCGTCAATGCCCATTCAGCGTGATCACCCCGACATCCGCCAACCCGTTCAACGCCAACTGGACCGCCAGCGCCGCCAGCAGGAAGCCGAACACCATCTCGATCACCAGCATCCGGTTCTCGACCAGGCGCTCTCCCGCCTCGTTGGCCCACCGGAACACGACCACGTCGATCCCGAGCACGAGGATCAGCAGGATCACGATCATCGCCAATACCCGAAACGATTCAGCCTCGGCGGACGCCGTCACCAGGAAGACGATTCCGGCCGGGTTCAGCAGGTACGGCACAGCCAGCGGGACAACCGCCAGCTGCATGGGATCCGCGGTCTTGACCGAGAGACGCCCCGAATTCAGCTCGTCCCGCCCAAGCACCATCCGGCTCGCGATGATCAACAGCAGAACCCCGCTCGCGACCGATAACGCGCCGGTCGAGAAGTGCAGGAGCCGGGTCAACAGTCCGCCCAGCCCCAGCAGGATCACCGCCACCACGCCGGCCGTGCTCAGCATCTTGGCCAGGACCGCCCGCTTGGTGGCGATCGGCATCCCGGCGGTCGCGTTCAGGAACGGCACCAAAGCCAGCTTCGGGCCGATCCCGATCAGGAGCAGCAGGAACATTTCGACGGCGCTCGTCGCGGTGACCGTGTCGAAGTCCACATCGACTCCCGCCGCTCAATCGAAAGAAAGGAACACTCGCGTTATAGAGGCAAAAGTTGGCCCAAGTCAATTACTGGGTTTTAGGTCTTGGGTTATCCGTCGTTCGTTTTCCGTTCCCTTAACCCTTAACTCTTAACCCTCAACCAACTCACGACTCACGTCTCACGTCTCACGACTACTTTTCGGCCATTCCGTACCGGCTCAATTCCATCTAATGTACGGGCGTCGGCCGCGTGCGATATATCGGACTCCTGCGGCCGGACCGGAGTTGCCATGCGATTTGGAATGCGACGAAACGAAGAGGCGCCGGCCGTCGAGCTGCCGGAGATCGGCTACTGGGAGCAACGCCTGCGCACCATCGGCGCGCGGATCGATGCCACCGGAGACGTCCTGGTCGGCCTCGTCGTCTCGGTCGCCGGCGGCGATGTCTGGGTCTCCGGCATGGAGTCGAATGCCGTCCGCTCCCAACTCGGCTGGCAGGTCCTCTCCTACCGGGTCGAAGGCGTCGGCGTCAATGTCACGCCTGAGTCCGGCGAGAACGGCCCCTGGGCCACGCGGCTCCGCGCCGTCGGTTGGGCGCTGGACCGGGATGAGCTGCCGGTCCGCGAGCCCTGCATCATGCACCGCGAGCCCGGCTTCCTGGTCAGCGCGCGGGTCCAGCGCGACTCCGGCTGGACAATGGCCAACTGGCGCCTCAGCGAAACAGGGATGTTGATATGAAACTGTTCGATGGAATCTCGCGCACCGATTACCAGGATCTCTTCCGCGCCATCGGCCTGATGCTGGATCAGCGCAACCTGCGCGACATCCGCATCTGGGAGCACGCCGACGGCCTCGTCATCCAGGGCTGCCCACCCGGCGGCGCCACCTACCAAACCGTCATGCTCACCGACGACGACCTCAACAAAATCCTCCACTCCGCCTACGACCGCCGCAAGCAGGTCGAGGGTTGAGAGTGAAGGGTTGAGGGAACGAAAAGTAGCCGGTGGATGGTCGTTGGTAGATGGATACGGAAAACCGAAAACGAGACACTCGTTCCAACGACCAACGACCAACGACCAACGACTCCCTCATGGCATCAGGTGCTGCACAGGCACGCCGGTCAATTCGTGGATCGCATCGGCCACGAGATGGCGATGGCACGCCTCCGGGGTGCGCTCGACACAGAACAGGGCCAGCACCCGCGTTTCCGCCGGCAGCCCATCGAGCATCGCCTGTAAGTCGAACGGCTTCAGGATCTCCCGGCGGTACGCCTCGATGAATGCCGGCGAAAGCGACTCCCGCTTCCGCTTCGCCACGCCGGCGGCGGCATCGACCGCGTACTGGGCGGTCCGGATCTCGGTCGTCGGCGCCAGGTCGCGCTCATGCAGGTAGCGGATGCCCATCGCATCGAGCGATGCCGTCAGGCGGCCATGATTGGCAAAGGCGTACTCCGCGCCCCGCACGCCGCGTCGCTGCCGGATATCCAGGAACGTGTCGACCCCGGCATCCTGCAGCGCCGCGAAAAAGCGATCTGCGCTGAACCCATAGGCGCCGATGGTCACGACCCGCTCAAGCGTCACCGCTGCTCACCCGTCCCCGCTCGGCTGATACTTCTTGCGGGACCGGAGTGGGGGAGCGAGGTCCGGGAGCATCGGCAGTTGGGGTCCGGTGATCCGCAGCATCACGTCGGGCTGGCTGACCAGTGTGCCGTCCGCGTCGATGTGGCTGATCACGATGCCTTCCGCGGCCAGCGCCTCGCCGATCAGCTTGCTGCGATGGCACAGCTCGGGCTTGCCCTCGCTGCACATCAGCGCCGCCGCCAGCCCCTTTTCGTGGATCGTCCTCAACCGAACCAACCCGGATTGGAACGATTCCGAGGCCGCCACGTGCTCGTAATCGACCTTGCCTTCGACATAGCTCCCGGGATCGCTCGGCCGTCCGCCCAGCGACTCGCCCATGTGGACATAGGTGATTCCGCGCTCGGTCAGTGCCGGCTCCAGGCTCGGCCGCGAGAACTCCGGCTTGTACCGGGACCGCGGCCACTGGCGAACATCGATCAGGTACTCGATACCGTACTCGCTCAGTACAACGAGGAACTCGTCCAGCGACCGCGCGCCGTAGCCAATTGTCACGATCGATGAATGAACCATCGCCACAACACAATCTCCACCCAGCCGGTCATAGAGATCATAACGTCCGGGGCGAGCAGTCGACCGCGCCGGTGAGGCGCCTCGGCTATCATCACCATATGGGTTTGCGAATGATTGATGTTGGCTGCGCCGGCCCGGCGCGGCCAAAGGGATGTGTCTGATGTCGCGGAAACCACTGGTGCCGGGAGAGTTCGGGGCCTGGCTCCTCAACGTGCGAACCAACTACCTCCGCTGGACCCCCCAGCAGCTCGCCTACTACGCCGATGTCCCCCTCTGGCTCATCGAAGGACTTGAATCCGGCCAGATCCAGGACACCGACGGCAGCAACAAGCGCAAGATCGTCAAAGCCGTCGAAATCGCCTATCAGGGCCCCGGGAACAGGGTTTAGGTTTTGGGTTTCAGGTTTTCGGGGTTCGGTTTTCGGGGTTCGGGACCGGTTCCTGATCCCTGCTCCCTGACCCCTGTCAACGTTCCCTCAACCCTCAACTCACCATGAAGCCTGATCCCCACTGGACACCCGACAACGCGGACGGCTCCGGCTGGGCTGAGGTGGACTGGGTCAGCTCGATCCGTGGCACGCGCTATCACTACCGGCACTCCGAGCCCCGTGCCGAGGCCGAGCGGCTCCGGCCCGGCTGGTACTGCGTCGTCACCAGGCTCGATACGCCCCATCTCCACGCCCCGCACGAGAATCGCTACTACGTCCCGGCAGATGCGCTGGCCGATTTCCTGGCCGAGCTGACAATGGCCGGTGGCGATGAGGAGATCTGGCACATCGAGCCCTGCCCCGAGCCACCGCCCGAGGCGCAGCCGCACCCCTGATCAGATGTCCAGCACCTCGAATCGCAGCGGCTGCCCGCACGCCTTCTGGGCAGTGGCATCGCTCGCCTCGTGGAATTGGTCCAGCACGTTCGGCTCGACCAGATAAAGGTTGGCGCAATAGCCGGGGATCGCGTCAGGCTGGTTCAGGAGCGGGATGACCGCGCCGTAGATCAGCGGAATCGGCCCCGTCCCGCTGATCTCCCCGGTCGTCAGATCCTCGAATCGCAGGTACCCCGGCAGCTCCATGCGCAGCTCGGCAACACGCAGCGTCTCGATCTCGTACCCGCCCAAATCACCGAAGACGTAGACGAGTTGCTGCGTCGGCGGCGTGCGGGTCAGCTCGACGATCCGGTCCGCGACCAGCGGCATCCGCTGCATCGGGAAGGGCGTCTCCCAGTCGGCCATGCTCGGGGCAGTGCCGACCACGGCGATCATCAGGCCGATCGCAATTGCGGCCCAGTGATGGAATGCCGGCCGAAAATGCTGCGGCTGCCGATCTGCCAACCACCGCACGATCAGCCCGATCGGCAGGGCGCAAATGATCGCGAGCAGCGGCACGATGAAGACCAGCCGGCCGATGTGGACCTGCGTCGTCAAGATCATGGGCAGGCTGTATCCCCAGAACAGGGCCAGCATCAGCCGTGCACGTGGATCGAAGAAGAAGAGGATCAGCAGCGACAGCATTCCGACCAGGAAGAACGGCACCAGCACGCGCGGATAGAGCCGGCCGTGCGGGTTCCAGAAATCGGTTACTGCGGGCCGCGTGTCCCGGTCGATTAGCAGCGCGAAGAGGTCGTTCGCGTTCTGCCGGACCAGCCGTCGGATCTGCTGGTTGGTCGATTCCTCGGCAATCTGCTCCTGCTGCTCGGGCGTCAGATTGCGCAGAAACGGCGTAACGCCGCTTGGTGTCCCGGCCATCTGGAAAATCTGCTCGCCCCGGCCCTTGTAGTACGCCTCGACCGCCGCCACCGGCGACTCGATCGGCCCGGGCCGGAGCACGCTCAGGGCCAGCGGCAGGACCGCCAGCGTGACGATCAGCGAGACCAGGAACCGGCTCCGCTGCCCGCCACGCAGCAGGAATTCGACCGCAAAGAGCACCACTGCGATCGGCCACAGGAACCGAATCGGGCTATAGACATAACTGTTAAGGATCAGCGAGACCTGGAAGAGCAGCAGCCAGCCAATCCATCGCCGGTCGCTCGGGCGCACGCACATCCAGAGCAGGAGATACCCGATCAGCGCCGGCCCGATCGACATGCCGACCACCGTGCCTGTCCGCCCGTAGAGCAGGAACACCTGCGACGTCAGCACCAGCAAGGCCGCGGTGATCCCGACCGCCTCGGAATAGAGCCGCCGCCCGAAAAGCCAGGTCAGCGGCACGG
>DASQCG010000181.1:0-2020 GCA_035634825.1 Thermomicrobiales bacterium
CACGATGATCATCTCGGTGCCGAGCGTGAGGCCGGCACGGTCGGCGCCGACGAGCACGTTGCCGTTGAGCGCATTGTCGATCTGCGCCGGGACAATCGAGAGCGTGCTGCCGACGAGTGCCAGCGCGGTCGCATAGGCGGAGAAGGCGTTGCCGAACAGAATCAGAGTGGCGCCGACGAAGGAGGGGAGCAGCACGGGAACGGCCACGTGGCGCAGATAGCCGAGCTTGCTTGCGCCCAGGCTCAGCGCGGCATCCTGCCACTCGGAGCGGAGGCCCTCGAGCGCAGGAGTGATCAGGATGACCATCAACGGGATCTGGAAGTAGACGTAACAGAGCCCAACGCCGGTCATCGAGGAGATCGTGAAGCCGTGGGCGTACAGGTCGATGCCGGCGTGCTTGAGCAGCATCGTGACGACTCCCACCTGACCGAGCGCGGCGATGAAGGCGAATGCCAGGGGGACGCCTGCGAAGTAGGCGAGCACGCCGGAGCCACTCTGGGTGATCCGGTGCAGCAACCCTCCGGGCTTAGCCGCTACCACCGCCGCCGCAAGCCACGTCCCGAACACGGCGCCGACGACAGACGTCCAGAGGGACAGGGTCAGGCTGTTCTTGAACGCGGTCCTGTACGACTGGGAGTCCCACGTGCCCTTGAAGTTCGACCAGGTGAACTGGTTCGTCTCGGTCGTCAGTGACCCGTGGATCACGATGTACAGCGGGATCCCGAGGAACACGACCATGTAGGCCGCGAAGGGCAGGATTCCAGCCCAGCTTCCGAGACCGGACGCGATACGACGAGCGATCCCGCGGCGCCGAAGCGCCGCGGGATCAGTGGCTGCTGCGAGGGCTGCGTCCTGCGCTGCGATCGCCGTTTACCAGTTGCTGGTGACGTACGCGCTTGCGGTCGTCGACTGCGCCGTGGTCGGAATGACCGCCTTGCTGATATTCGTGACCTTCGGCAGGGCCTTGTACGCCTTCTGGTTCGCGGTGCCGGCCTGGACCATGGCGGCGAGCTCGACAGGGCGGGCACCGCCCTTGAGCCAGATGTTCTGGCCCTTTACCGAGAACAGGAACTCCTGCCAGAGGCGGGCGGCCGCCGGGTGCGGAGCGTATTTGCTCACGGCCTGGTTGTAGAAGCCGCCGAACGGGATGCCCTTCGGGTCGACGACCTTCCAGTGGGTGGCGCCGGTCAGGCCCCAGGAGCCCGCCGTGTTCAGGTAGTCCCAGTTGATCGTGATCGGGCACGAGGTCGCGATCACCGCGGCTGCGTTGCAGTCGGTCGAATTGAAGTTCCCCGAGCTCCTGAGCTGGTGGAAGAAGTCCACGCCGGGCTTGATGTTCTTGGCGGAGCCACCGCTGTTGACGGCCGCGGCCCAGACCGCGGACAGCGCCGCGTTGGCCGATAGCGGGCTGCCGTTGAGGGCGACGTCGTTGTGATACTTGGACGACTTCAGCGCCGACCACGAAGTCGGGCACGGGGTGTTCCCGAGCAGGTTCATGTTGCATCCGAACGAGATGAATCCGCCGTAGTCCTGGTAGTAGAGGCCACTCGAGGCCTTCTGGTTCTTCGGGATGCTCGCCCAGGTCGCGACCTTGTAGGGCGCAAAGAGCCCCTGGCTGGCGCCGGCGGATGCGAACGGGCCGCCGACGTCGACGACGTCCGGTGCGGATGAGCGACCCTTCAACGACTTGATCGCCTGGATCTCCTGGGCGCTCGAGCCGCTCGGGTTGTCGCTGTGGATCTTGATGCCATACAGCTTGTGGAACGTGTTCAGCTGGGCGCCGTAGTTGGCCCAGTTGGTCGGCAGCGCGATCACGTTCAGCGTGCCTTCCTGCTTCGCCGCCTTGATCAGAGCCTTCATGCCACCGCCGGCCTTGGCGGACTTCGCGGTGGACCAGTTGGTCGACGCTGACGACGTGGTTGACGCCAGCGCCGCAGTTGCTAGCGCCCCGGTCGCGCCGAGAGCGCAGACGACGAGTAGCGCACGCTTGGACAAACGAACTCTCACGACATCCCTCCTG
>DASQCG010000182.1:0-18738 GCA_035634825.1 Thermomicrobiales bacterium
ATCGGCCATGAACCCGATACCCTGCTCGTGCCGGGCAAGGACGTGGCGAATGCCGCTCTTGAGCAGCGCGTCGTACAAGGCGAGCGTGTGCACGCCGGGAATCCCGAAAACGGTGTCGACCTTGGCCGTCTCGAGCGCGCGCACGACCAACTCGGCGCCAGATCGCGTCTGTGCTGTCATTCCGTGTGTCCTTCTACCTGACTGTGGCTGTTTCCTGGCCGGCTTGCACCCAGCGCCGGCCCCGTTCAGAGATATGCAGCTTGCCTGGTTCCCATTCGAAGACCTGAATCAGTCCGTTCGCGCGGAGCATGTGGATGATCACGTCGCAAAATCCCGGCAACCAGTGCAGCTCGCGGACGCAGACTTGCGCCAGGGTCGAGCTGGAGATCTCATCGATGCTGGCAATCAGCGACATGAGCTGACTCACATACGGGTCGAACGGGGATTGTGGAATGTCATGAGCTGGTGCATCGCTTGCCATGGCGGGATGGTACCACCAACGCGACTCCCGAACGGCTATGATTTCCGCGTGAGTGGCACACGGAACGTGGAATCGTCAGGACACCATCGGAGCGGGACAGCCCACGGCCGGCACCGGTATCCGCAATCATCCCTGGTGCGATCGCTGCTTGATCGGCGGTTGATGGGGCTTGCCGACCGGGGCGGGTCGAGCGGCTTCATCGGCAGCGCGTGGGGCGATTACTGCCGTGCCTGGTTAACGCAGCAGGTTGGCGCCTCGTTTGCGGTTGGCACAGATATGCATGGAACCGTCGAGTCCGTCGTCGATATCGATGCGATCCCTGGTCTCGCGGCATTTGCCTCCAGCCGCGCGCTCCAGAATCCCGATTTCGTGATTGCGCTCGACACATCGAATGGGTCTGTCCTGGTGGCCGTGGATGCCAAGTTTTCGATCGAGACGGCCAAACCCCGGCAGGTCAGCGCTGAGATATTGACGGCGCTACTCGAGTCGCCGGGTACCCCGGTTCGACCGGTCGTCCCGGAGCACGGTGTCGAGCGGGACGGCTTCTTCCTGACGCCGGATTACGAGCTGACACACCTGGTCATGAATGGCACGACCGGAATCCTGCGCACGGCGGTCAGCGCCGATCAGGTCTTGCTGCTGGAAGTCGAGCCGGAGCAGTTGTTCGTCCAGGCGGAATTGCGCGTCCTGATCGACGCGCTCGCCGCAGTCGATGAGACCCGGGTCAACTGGTCCTCCGATCTGGTCGCCGCGCTCTATTACGGCCGCTGCGCGTTTGCCTGTCTCGGCTGCCGCATCGACGAGACCAAGCCGTTGCTCGGCCGGAGCGACGTCCGTGAGCTCGACGATCCCGGATTCTTGCCGGAGCTGAAGCGGCGTGGGCAAATGGCACGGTCGGCCTGGCAACTGGTGCAACGGTGGGACCAGGATGCCGAAGACGTGCGAGCGCTGCGGATCAAGGTCCACCAGGCCGCGGATATCGGGATTGCGAACCGGGACCTGCGCGCAATCGTAGAGCGTCAAGCCGAACGTCAGGGACGACCGGCGCCATCGATGAACCGGGTTCGTCGCGAGTTGGCTGTCAGGACCAACGGCGAGCTGGCAAAGCGATTTGGGACCGTCTTCTATCCGGTGCCGGACCTGCATCACTTCCTGAATGAATTGCGCCGGGCGGTCGCCGAGATTCAGCCGGAGGTTCCCGGCCAAATTGCCGAGATTGTTGCCGGAACCGGTCCGTCCTAGATTGCGTAAAGCTCCCGGCTGCGCAAGCGCAAGACCATTGTCAGGATTGCGCAGATCGCCGCACCGGCAGCGGTCGCGAGCCGGATGTTCCAGATCTGGGCGATTTCACCCATCCAGAGAGCGCCGAGCGGCATCAGCCCCCACGTCAACAGGTACGTTCCCATCACCCGTCCGCGGACGTCGTCGGTAATCCGCTGCTGGATCAATGCATTGTTGCCGCTGAACGCATAGGAACCGACCAGTCCGGCCAAGAGCAGGCTCGGGATCGCGACCCAGATCACCGGGTGGATGGAAAACGACAGGATCAGCAGGCAATAGATGAATGTCAGGATGTACAGGCGCCGGCCCATGCCCACGTTGCTCCTGGTGGCAGCGATCATCAGTCCGCCGATCACTGCTCCGACTCCCGACGATGCAAGGAGGATGCCGAGACCCTCGGATCCAATGCCCATGACATCTTCGGCATATACATTGAGAAAGGACAGGTAGGGGAACACCATCAATGCCGGAAGCGCGCTGAGCATGAAAAGCTCGCGCAGATCCGGACGCGACGCGATGATCCGCGATCCCTCCGACACGACGCGCAGACCCAGCCGAGCAGTGGGTGGTGGCATGCGCGGGAAATCCGACGTGAATATGACGACGAATGCGGCGGACAGCGCGACCGCCTGCAGAAGGAATGGGTATCCCGTGCCCAGCGCGGCGATCAGTGTTCCGGCGAGCGCGGGACCGAAGACGCGGGTCATGTTGCCGCCGGCGCTCATCAGGCCGAGCGCATTCTGCAGGTCGCGCGGTTCGACCAATCGGGGCACGATCGACTGCTGGGACGGCGTGATGATGGCTTGCAGTGAGCCGTTGAGGAACCCGGCGAGGAGCAGGTGCCAGGGAGTGGCGTGACCGGAGAGCACATCGATGGCGACGCACGTCGCGATGATTGCGGCCAGCGCCTGACTGATCAACAGGACAGAGCGCCGGTCGAACCGGTCAAGCAGCGCTCCGCCTGGGATCGAGACGATCACGAACGGGAAGCCGGCCGCGAACGCGACCAGGCCGACGAATCGCGCGGAATCGGTCAATTCATACGCGAGCCAGCCGAGCGCGATGTTCTGCATCCACTGGCTGAGCGAATAACCCGTGGACGCGAGCCAAAGCCGGCGAAAGAGGGGATTGGTCTGGAGGGCGCTGAACGTTCCGCTCGCCCCAATGGCAGGACGTTTGATCCGCCCAAGCCGAATCCGCCTGGTCGGTTGTGATGCGGGTCGGACCCTGACGGCCACGCGGGACGAGCTCCATCGAGATCGAATGTGTTCCGCAAAGCCTACACACTCGCGCCGACTTTTGCCGGGCGGGGCCGGACGGCTACCGGGTGCTCGGGGACACGATGCACAAATCGCGGAGACGCGGCTATATAATCACGCCACAATTGGCAGACATCGGCGAACTTCTCGTGTCGCGACGGCGCGGCCCGAGGCTGGATGAAGAAGGGAGCACGCAGCAAATGGCGGATACCATGGTTGCCCCGAACCTGGTCACGGTAACGATGACGGTGAATGGGAAGGAATACACGCAGGCAGTCGAACCCCGAACACTGCTTGTTCACTTCATCCGCGAGAACCTCGGACTGACCGGCACTCATATCGGTTGTGACACCAGCTCATGCGGCGCCTGCACCGTCCACATGGATGGCTCGAGCGTGAAGTCATGCACCGTGCTGGCCGTCCAGGCCGATGGCGCCCAGATCACCACGATCGAGGGGCTCGGCAGCGCCGACAACCTGCACCCCGTCCAGGAAGGCTTTTGGGAGATGCACGGCGTGCAGTGTGGGTATTGCACGCCCGGCATGATCATGGCCGGTGTCTCGCTCCTGAAGCGCAACCCGAACCCATCCGAGGAAGAGATCCGGCACGCCCTCGAGGGCAACATCTGCCGGTGCACCGGATACCAGAACATCGTCAAGGCCATCCAGTGGGCGGCCGACAAGATGCAGCAGAACGCCTAGCCACGATCGTTTGAGAACCGCGTCGCGAAGGTGCGGCGCGGGACGTTCCAGTGATGGGATGACGAGATGGTTGCGTCAGTCGATGCTCCTGAGCGCATGTTCGGCAAAGCGATCAAGCGGAGGGAAGATCCCCGTCTGATCACCGGAGCGGCCGCATTCCTGGATGACATCAGGCTTCCGGGAATGTCCTATGCCGCATTGCTACGATCCCCCCACGGCCATGCCCGAATTCGATCCATCGACACTTCCGCGGCCGCTGCGGCGCCGGGAGTGATCGGCGTCTTTACCGGCGAGGACTTCACCGATCTGAACCCGTTGCCCTGCGCTTGGCAGGCGGGCGGCGTCCAGAACAACGTCAATACGCCGCGGGTGCTGGCAGTCGGCGAGGTCCACCAGGTCGGCGATCCGATCGCGGTTGTCGTGGCGGAGGATGCGGAGGCCGCTGCCGATGCCGTGGACCGGATCACGGTGGACTACGAAGTGCTTCCGACTGTCGTGGACGCGCTGAAGGCCACCCAGGAAGGCGCACCGCAACTTCACGAGAATGCGCCGAACAACATCGTCATGCATTGGACCTGCGGCAAGGGCGCGGACGAGGTCCGGGCGGCGATCGACCAGGCGGAGATCAAGCTCTCGCAGCGGATCGTCAATCAGCGGTTGATTCCGAACGCGATGGAGACTCGCGGCTCGATTGGCCGGTACGATCCGGGCACGGGAGAATACACGCTCTGGGCGACCTCCCAGGCGCCGCACGTCATGCGCCTGCTGATCACCGCCTTCGTGATGGGCATCCCGGAGCAGAAGTTGCGGGTCATCTCCCCCGATATGGGTGGTGGCTTCGGCAGCAAGATCTTCCTCTACTTCGATATGCCGCTGACCCTCGCGCTCGCCAAGCGTGTCGGCCGGCCGGTCAAGTACGTCGAGGATCGCTCCGAGAACTACATGTCGACGACGCACGGCCGTGATCACATCACCGACCTCGAAATCGGCGCGACCCGCGACGGCAAGATCGCCGGCATGAACGTGACCACCTACGCCAACATGGGCGGCTACCTCTCGACCATCGCGCCGGGTATCCCGACCACGCTCTACGGCCGGATGCTTTCCGGCTGCTACAAGGTGCCGAACATCCATTGCGACGTCTACGGTGTCTACACGAACACTGCCATGGTCGACGCATATCGCGGCGCCGGCCGACCCGAGGCGGCGTTCGTGATCGAGCGAACCTGCGACCTGGTGGCCGGCGCGACCGGACTCGATCCAGCCGAGGTTCGGCGGCGCAACTTCATCCAACCGCAGGACTTCCCGTACGACAACGGTGTCGGCATGCTGCCGTACGACAGCGGGAACTACGAGCCGGCACTGGATCGGGCGCTCGATGCGGTCGGTTATCGCGAGTTGCGTGAGGAGCAGAAGCGCCGGATCGACAGTGGGGCAAGCAAACTGCTCGGCATCGGCCTTTCGTCGTACGTCGAGGTCTGTGGTGTCGCTCCGTCGAAGTGGATCGGACTGCAGGGCGAAGGCTGGGGTGCCGGGCTTTGGGAGAGCGCCAACGTTAAGGTCCATCTGACCGGCAAGGTCGTCGTGACTACCGGCTCGCAGCCGCATGGTCAGGGACACGAGACGACCTTCGCGCAACTCGTCTCGGACGAGCTCGGCATTCCCTACGACGATATCGAGGTTGATCACTCTGACACACTCGGCGCGCCGTTCGGATACGGTACGTACGGCAGCCGGTCGCTATCGGTCGGCGGCACCGCGATCTTCAAGAGTGCCGGCAAGATCAAGGAGAAGGCCCGGCGGATCACCGCCCACTTGCTTGAAGCGAACTACGAAGACATCGTCTACGAGAACGGCAAATGCTTCGTAAAGGGATCGCCGGAGAGTGGGAAAACGATCCAGGAGATCGCGCTCGCGGCCAGCGTCGGCTACGACTTGCCGCGCGAGATCGAGCCGTTCCTCGATGAGACGACCTACTATGACCCGCCGAACTGCACGTTCCCGTTCGGCACGCACATCTGCGTTGTCGAGATCGATCGCGATACGGGTCACGCCGTGCCAATCAAATACATCGCGGTCGACGATGTCGGCAATGTCCTGAACCCGCTGATCGTTGACGGACAGGTCCATGGCGGCATCGCGCAGGGTCTTGCCCAGGCGCTCTACGAACGCGCGTACTACAACGACGACGGTCAGCTCGTGACCGGCACCATGAGCGACTACGCGGTGCCGAAGGCGAGCATGGTCCCGAGTTATCAGATGGACAAGACCTGCACACCGACATCCGTCAACCCGATGGGCGTCAAGGGGGCAGGCGAGGCAGGGACGATCGCCGCGACGCCGGCGGTGGCGAATGCCGTCATCGATGGACTCAAGCACCTCGGCGTCAAACACATCGACATGCCGATGACGCCAGAACGGGTTTGGCGCGCAATGAACCCGTCGTAGAATCCGCGTATCAGTTGGGGCTTCCCGGAAGGAGATAACGTGTATCCAGGACAGTTCGAATATCAGCGACCCTCATCGGTGCAAGAGGCTATTGCCATCCTCGCCGGTGATCCTGAAGCCAAGGTCCTTGCGGGTGGCCACTCGCTGGTGCCGGCGATGAAGCTGCGCCTGGCGATGCCCGGCACGCTCGTCGATATCGGACGGATCGCCGAGCTAAAGGGGATCAAGGTCAACGGCGGGGCGACCATCGGCGCCATGACCACCTACGACGAGCTGCAGGATTCGTCCGAGCTGGCCGGCGCATTTCCGGTCATCAAGGAAACGGTCAACATCGTCGGCGATCCTGCCGTGCGCGCCCGCGGGACGCTCGGCGGCTCCCTCGCGCACTCCGACCCGGCGGCCGACTTCACGGCGGTCATGCTGGCGCTGGGCGCGTCGGTCAGGGCTACGGGGTCCAGCGGTGAGCGCGAAATCAGCACTGACGACCTGTTCGTCGACCTGCTGACCACGTCGCTGGAGCCGGACGAGATCCTGACCTCGATCAGCGTTCCAGCCCTGAACGGCGCCGGCGCTGCCTATGAGAAGCACGCGCACCCGGCCTCCGGGTATGCCGTGGTCGGTGTGGCCGCGGTCGTCAAGGTCGAAGGCGGCAACTTCACGTCCGCCCGCATCGCGGTAACCGGAGCGACGAGCAAGGCGACCAGAGCGACCGCTGCCGAGCAGGCGTTGGTCGGCAAGCCGGCCAATGCCGATACGATCGCCGCGGCTGCCGCGCAGGCCGCTGATGGCCTCGAGCTAAACGGCGATGTGTACGCGTCGGCGGAATATCGCGGGCAGCTCATCAAGGTGCTCGCCAAGCGGGCGATCACGCGGGCAGCCGGTCTGTAGAAGCAATCGCAATCCAGTCGATTTCGTGAGGGCTCGCCGGTATGGCGAGCCCTCGCTTTGTTGCGGCTGCCCGATCCTCCCATCCGGAGGTCCTGTTCGGACGGTAGCCAAAGAGCGACGCTCTGTCATATTCTGTTCTCACCGCACATTGTCCGTTTTGATGGATAGGGATCACTGCGCGGGCCGAAATCGATCTCTGTCCCCACGTGTAAATGGAATTTAACGCACCGCGATTAGCGCACCGGGCTGGGCGTGCGCGGTGAACCTGTTGGGAGGGGAGCCGCCATGGTGGCTGGTAAGGACGGTTCGTCAGTTCGCGCGCGATTGCTGAGTCGTCGCAGGTTGATACAGGCTGGAGGAGGAACCGCATTTGCGGCGGTTGCGCTGGGAGATCGCTTCTTCGCGCGGCCATATTTCACGACTGCCCAGGCGATCTCGACGATCGCGGTCGATCTTAGCCAGCAAGGGAGCGAGTTCTCGAAGGGCGACATGCCGGCCGGCGGTGGTTTCAGCACGGCCTCGGCGGATCGCGGGTTGACTGTGCAGGCCGGTTTGCGCGGTGCCCAGTATGTCTCGCCCGTCATCAAGACCGATTTCGCGATGACGCATGTCGGTCCAAACTGGAGCGCTGATTACACCGGCGGCCGGTTCGATGTCGAAGTGCGTCTCTCGCAGGACGGCAAGCGCTGGACCGAGTGGACACCTGTTTCGATCGAGACGTTTGAGTTGGACCCGGATCGCCCCGGGAAGCCGGGCATCTATGGTTCGCTGCTCAACGGCTACGGCGCCACTCGAATGCAATACCGCATACGATTCGACACCAGTAATGGTCCGGTGTCGGTCCGTCGCATGACCATGACAGCCATGAATGTCAACGACGGCCCGAGCGCGAAGGTGCTCGTGCCGGGCGAGGGCGGTCAGGCCCTGGCCGGGCCGTACATCTCCAAGCCGCGCCCGGTCACGCGGGCCGGGTGGGGCTGCGACGAGCGCCTTCGCTTCGACAGCAGCGGCGAAGAGATCTGGGGCAAGGAATATGCCACCTGGCGCGTCGTCGTCCCACACCACACCGCGACCACGAACAATTACTGGGACGCGGCTGCTGAGGTCCGGGCGATCTACTACTACCACGCGGTCACCCACGGCTGGGGCGATATCGGCTATCACGCACTCGTCGGAAACAACAAGTTGGCGTATGAAGGTCGAAAGAGCCCGGACGGTCAGATCCTGGCGCCAGACCTGATGGCCGGGCATGTCCTGCAGTGCAATGCTGGATCGTTCGGCTTTTCGTTCATCGGCGACTTCTCATACGTCTACATCCCGAGTGGCATGATGCGGGCCGGGCAGAAACTGGCGGCGTGGGTCTGCGCCGAGCGGGACATCAATCCCATCGGAAACGTGTCGTTCCAGCGCTCGGATCGCTCTTACTACAACGGCCCGGCGATCGCAGCACATCGTCTGCTGCAGCGCCCGGACCTGTACCCGACCGCCTGCCCTGGAGATGTCGGATACACGCAGTTCCCGTGGTTCCGGCAGTACGTGAAGAGCAAACTGGACACGGCGCCGGATGACGGGACGGATCCCACCCCTCCGCCATCGACCAAGCGATATATCTTCACGGGATCCGGCCGGTCGGCCAACTCCACCAACTCGACGCTCGCCTGGGATAACCAGACCGGCACGTTCTGGGAAACGACCGCGAGCTCGCCGCCCAGCTCAGCCCGGATCTACTTCGACCTTGGCGAGTCCAAGTACGTTTCGCGCGTCCAGTGGCTTTTCCAGCGGACCGGTTGGGCCGATTGGTGCACGGTCGAGTGGTCGAATGACCGGGTGAAGTGGGAATTCCTGGCCGACGCCTCGAATCCGACAGCCAAGGTCTGGTACGAGCGACTGGTCAATCGCAAGATTCGCTATGTGCGATTCGTCTTCCTCAACCCGAACAAGGATGCCAAGCTCGGTGGTCTGGCCGAGGTGCGCTGCTTCCCGTAAGGGCTGATCAGCGGACGAAGAGATGTGGGGCGTCGGAGCAGAGCATATCGAGGCCCCACTCCTCCAGTTCTTCGGCGCGTGCCACGTCGTTTACGGTCCAGGCCATGACCTTCAATCCGGCCGCGTGTGCCGCATCGACTGTTTGTCGCTCGATAGCCGGCGCGTATAGGGCTGCGGCGGTTGCGCCAAGCCGGGCCGCAGTTTGCAGCAGCTCGTCCGTGAAAAGCGGGCTCAGGAGCCAGAGGTCGCATTCCTCGTGCAGTGCCCGGAACTGCTCGAGCACAGTCCAGTCGAAACAGGAGATTGACCAGCGGGAGTCCGGATAATGCCCGAGCAATTCGAGTACCTCGCGCTCGATGCCCGCCTGTTTCACCTCGATGTCGAAGTGCACGGCTGACCCCACGATATCCAGCACCTCGGCAAATGTCGGGACGGTCGGAGCGACCGCTCGCAGTCGCTCGAGCGACAGATCCGGGACGTCCAGATCCGTTCCCGATGTGCGGCTGAGCGATGAGTCGTGGATCACGACAGGTATCCCGTCCGACGTAGCGTGGATATCCAGCTCGACACCATCGACCCCCAGTCTTACGGCTTCGCCGAATGCGCCGATGGTGTTCTCCGAATGGGTTTGCGACGCGCCGCGATGGGCGTAGATCTGCACGTTTGATCTCCTCTTTGCTCAGTCCGACGGCAAGTCTGGCCCCAGTGCGCCTGTCTCATTATCCTTGACACGAACCGTATCAACGAATATCATTTGCATAATGAATAAGGCGAGGGGTTTTCATGTCTAGTCATTTTAACGAGCCTCTGTTCGTCATCAGCGTTGCCGCGCGGTTGGTGAAGATGCATCCGCAGACCTTGCGCAAATATGAGCGCGAGGGGCTGATTGCGCCATCGCGCACACAGGGCAATCTTCGCCTGTATTCGGATCAGGACATCGAGCGACTTCGTCAGGTCAAGTACCTGGTCGAAGATCGCGGTCTCAACCTGGCAGGCGTCCAGATGGTGCTGGAGATCACACGCCGGCTGCGGGACCTTCGCTCATTTACGACCGATCGGGGCCGGGCTCACGGCGATGCCGAGGGGTATTCCGCCCTGACAGCTGAGCTCGATCGCATGTTGCGCTCGCTGGGCTTTGTCCACGAGGAGCAGGTGGCCGAGCTCCGGCGTCGCGAGGGCGTCGCAGCCGAATCCAGCCGCGGTTGAAGCCGATACAGTTTGACGAGCAATAAGGGCTTGACAACGAAATAGCGGAGGTAGAGAAGAAATATGGCAGCAAATCAGCGGTTCACGGAGCGTGCGCAGGAAGCGATCGTCGACGCGCAGCGAATCACCCAGGAGCGCAAGCTTTCCCAGCTTGAGCCGGAGGCGATCCTGGCGGCCCTGCTCTCCCAATCGGACGGAATCGTTCCCCAGATCGTGCTGAAGGCGCAGGTCGACCTTCCCGACCTGATCGCGGCGAACGAGCGTGCGCTTGGCACATTGCCGTCGCTCCAGTACAGCTCCGAAGCAACTGTCTCCAGCGCCACACGCAAGGTCCTCGACACCGCCCAGCAGGAGGCGAGCCAGTTTGGGGATGAATACATCAGCACCGAGCACCTGCTGCTCGGTATTTTGGCTACGCAAAGCCAGGCGGCCCGGCTGCTGACCGAGCGCGGTCTGACGCGCGATCGCATCCTCGGGTTGCTGAAGGGTATCCGGGGCGCGCAGCGTGTGACGACGCCGAACCCCGAGGGTACATACGCGTCGCTCGAGAAATACGGCCGCGACCTGACCGCGGCAGCCCGTGAGGGCAAGCTCGATCCGGTAATTGGCCGCGATGAAGAGATTCGCCGGGTGATCCAGGTGCTCTCGCGCCGGACCAAGAACAACCCGGTCCTCATCGGCGAGCCTGGAGTCGGCAAGACGGCGATCGCCGAGGGGTTGGCGCAGCGGATCGTCCGCGGTGACGTTCCCGAGGGTTTGCAGGACAAGCAGATCATCGCACTCGACATGGGTGCGCTCATCGCGGGCGCGAAGTTCCGTGGCGAGTTCGAGGAGCGGCTGAAGTCGGTCCTCAAGGAGGTCCAGGAGTCCGACGGACAGATCATCCTCTTCATCGATGAGCTGCACACAGTTGTGGGCGCGGGTCGGACCGATGGCGCGATGGATGCCGCGAACCTGCTCAAGCCGATGCTCGCGCGCGGTGAGCTGCATGCGATCGGCGCGACTACTCTAGACGAATATCGCAAGCACATCGAAAAGGACGCCGCGCTCGAGCGGCGGTTCCAGACCGTGTACGTCGGCGAACCGTCGGTCGAGGATACGATCTCGATCCTGCGCGGTCTGCGCGAGCGGTACGAGGTCCATCACCAGGTCCGCATCCTCGATTCCGCGCTGGTCGCGGCGGCGCTGCTTTCGCACCGGTACATTGCCGATCGCTTCCTGCCGGACAAGGCGATTGACCTGGTCGACGAGGCCGCGGCCAAGCTGCGGATGGAGATCACGTCGATGCCAGTCGAGCTCGACGAGGCCGAGCGCCGCATCATGCAGCTCGAGATCGAGCGTGAGGCGCTGCGCAAGGAACGGGACGATGCGTCCCGGGCGCGCCTGGAGGCAATCGAGGGCGAGCTGGCGTCGCTCAAGGAACAGCGCGATGCTCTGCGCTCCCGCTGGGACCAGGAGCGCGAGGCTATCCAGAAGATCTCCGAGCTGCGGAATCAGCTGGACCAGACCCGAACGCAGATCGAGCAGGCGCAGCGGTCGTACGACTACAACACCGCGGCCGAATTGCAGTACGGCAAGCTGGTCCAGATTCAGGATCAGATCCGGGAGCAGGAGGCGGCACTGGCCAAACTGCAGGCCTCGGGCAAATTGCTCAAGGAGGAGGTCGACGCC
This sequence comes from Thermomicrobiales bacterium, assembly GCA_035634825.1. Taxonomy (GTDB): domain Bacteria; phylum Chloroflexota; class Chloroflexia; order Thermomicrobiales; family UBA6265; genus DASQCG01. The sequence continues at coordinate 11,922 of DASQCG010000182.1, forward strand.
GATGACATCGCCGAGATCGTCGCCCGCTGGACCGGAATTCCGGTCAGCCGGTTGATGGAAGGCGAGGTCGAGAAGCTCCTGCACATGGAGGAGCGGCTCCACGAGCGCGTGATCGGCCAGGACGAGGCGATCTCTGCGGTCGCGAACGCAATTCGGCGAGCGCGAGCGGGTCTGCAGGATCCGAACCGGCCGCTCGGCAGTTTCATCTTCCTGGGTCCGACCGGTGTTGGCAAAACGGAGTTGGCGCGGGCGCTGGCCGAGTTCCTGTTCGACACGGAGGATGCGATCGTCCGAATCGACATGTCGGAGTACATGGAGAGGCACGCGGTCGCACGCTTGATCGGTGCGCCTCCGGGCTATGTCGGATACGAGGAAGGCGGCCAGCTCACGGAGGCAGTGCGGCGTCGGCCGTATTCGGTGGTCCTCTTCGACGAGATCGAAAAGGCGCACCCGGATGTCTTCAACACGCTGCTCCAGGTGCTCGACGACGGGCGCCTGACTGACAGCCAGGGTCGGGTTGTTGATTTCAAGAACACGGTCATCATCATGACCAGCAACCTTGGGTCGAGCTCGATCGTCGGTCTGGCAACGCACGACCAGGAGGCCATGCGCGAGCGGGTGATGGAGGCGGTACGGCAGCACTTCCGACCGGAGTTCCTGAACCGCATCGACGAACTCGTGATCTTCGAGCCGTTGAGCCGGGAGCAGATTGGCGAGATCGTCGAGATTCAGCTCAACCGGGTTTCCGACCGGTTGGCCGATCGCAACATCGAGCTGCGAATCACCCCAGCCGCGCGCGAATGGCTTGGCAACCGGGGCTATGACCCGGTGTACGGAGCTCGACCGTTGAAGCGACTGGTTCAACGCGAGGTGCTCGATTCGCTGGCTATGAAGCTGCTGAACGGCGAGCTGCACGACGGCGAAGTGGTCACGATCGACGCATCGCCGGCCGGGCTGACATTCCAGGCACAGTTGACCGAAGCGCCACTGGTCGCGTAATCGAAGATCGGCGCAACAATGCGGCAGTCCTGTTTCATCGGGACTGCCGCATTTTGCATCCGGGCTATAATCGGGCAGAGGTCGTATGAGCGCCGGGAGGGTGCCTGATGGACACAATCATGGGCCTGGTGCGAGCAGGGGTGACACTCGCGATTATCGTCGTGATCATTGGCCTGGTGGCCGCACTCTTCATGATCTTCTTTAACCTCGCTACTGGCATCGACGACCGCATCTCCGAGTAGGGCGTCAGCCCCGATGAATCCGCGGTCTGCGCATTTTGCGTTTGTGGATTGGGAGGTCGACTTCCATTGAGTCGACCTCCCTGCTTGAGTAGGAGAGATAGCACCATGCATAGCTGGAAGAGCGACTCCCTGAACCGAACCACGGGCTTGGAGCGTGCAATCCGCGCGCTGATGGCCCTGTCCCTGATCGCCGCAATCGGCGCCGGGTTCTTGATCCAATCGCCTGCGAGGGCTCAGGAGAAGGGGCTGCTCTCGACGTCGTCAGTCACGCCGGCCGACGTCGTGCTCTACGCGGAGATAAGCCTGGATACGGGTAGCGCCCAGTTGCAGAAATTCGACGAGCTTCTGACGCGGCTCGGTTCGACAGAATCGTTGATCGATGCGATCAACAAGTCGGCGACCTCTTCGGACAGTGGCGTTGACCTGACCGGCGCTGAGGTTGCTGTCGCCATCCTGCCCAGCGCGCTGGCTCAGAGCGCGAGCGTGGGCACCGACATTGTCGGCGGCGCCACGAGTGGCCAATCGACGAGCGATCTGGCCAGCGAGGTCAGCCAGGCGAGCAGCCAGGGTGTCGTCATCGTCATCAAGCCGACCGACGTGGCGTCGCTCGAGGCTTCGATGAAGAAGACTGCCGGGACTGACGCGACGACGGAAACCTACAAGGACGTCGAGATCACCTCCTACACCTCATCTGATGGCAGTTCCAGTGCATATGCGGTGGTTGGTGATTACGTCTTCGTCGGCACCACGGCCGACGACGTCAAGGCGTTTGTCGATTCCAGCCAGCCAGGGGCCGACACACTCGGCAGCATCGCGGGATTTGCCAAGGCGAGCGAGCTCCTGCCGGCGGACCGAGTGGCGTTTGCATTCCTGAACGGTCCGGTAGCGGTTGACGCATCGACAAAGGCGGCGGGCGACCCATCAATTGCGGACGCCATTCGACAAGTGTTCGGGACGCTCGCCGGGTACACCGGTCTGGCGATGACGGCGGACGATGCCGGCATCCGGTTCGAGTCGGTGATCGTGCCCGAGCGTGGCACCGGCAATGCCAAACCAGCCGGACAAGCCGCCGACCTTAACTTCGCGTCTCAAATGCCGGCCGACACGGCGGTGTATGCGAGCGGGTTCGATCTCGGCCGGAGTATGGTCATGAACGCGCTCGGCCTCGGTGTCGGGCTGGCGCTCATGGGCGTCTCGGGCAGCGCTACGCCGACCGATACGGCCAGCCCCACTCCGTTCTCGACCGACCAGATCTATGAGTCACTGGCGCTCATGTTCGGCTTCAATCTCAAGACCGCGCTGCTTGACCAGATGACAGGTCCGTACGGCTTTGGCGTCTGGGGAACGAATGCGACGAACATGAGCGACGTGAACGCCGTCCTGCTTTCCGGCGCCAAGGATGCCACTACCGTCGGCGACTCGCTCGGCACGGTCTCGCTGCTCATACAGGCAGCCGGCCAGGGTCGAATCAGCGTTACGTCCAAGCAACTGCCTGGCGGTTCGGTCAACCACGTCGAATTCCAGCAGTCTGGCTCGACGGTGGCGATCGACTACGGTGTAGTCGGCGACCGGCTCGTGCTCGGCCTGAACGATGGTGCAGAAACCGCGCTCAAGGGTCCGTCCGATACGCTGGCCGACACCGACACGTACAAGACCGCGATGTCGTACCTGCCTGCCGAGTATCAGGCCGCCTACTTCGTCAACGTGGCCCAGCTGTCAGCCGCCGGTGCGGGAGCCAGCAGCACGACCTCCAGCGGGCAGAACGCCATAGCTGACTTCCTCGGAACCCCGGTCGCCGCGAGCGCGGCGCAGTCCTTCGCCGCGGTGACGCACGTCGAAGCCGGATACGCGCACACCAGCGCGATTCTGGTCGTTCCGTAACGATCTCGAGGTACGCTGGCGGAGCCGGCATCCCGTTCGGGATGCCGGCTTTCCGTTTCGGCGATACGCCGGAACGATATGCCGCCCGCAATCGTTCAAGCAGACGAGAACGGTGCGAGCTCCAACCGGAGCAGGCAGCACGGTAATTGGCTCATTTGCGGGGCATGAGCGTACATGGTAGCGTTCAGACCGTCTCGGATCCCGACCGCAGGCGACACGCGCGGCACGAAAGTGCTTGCGCTTGGATAGCCCATGCCAGGGCCAGGTACTCACCCCCGAGGAGACGATCTCCTGGCGTCACGACCCAGGTTAAGGAGATAGGGAGCATGGTGAAACATCGGAACGAACTGGCCGAACTCGAGCGAGCGTGGCGACGTTCCCAACCAGTGGGGACACGCCGTGAGATGCTCAAGTGGTCGGCGATCGCGGCGGGAGCGGTCGCGACGATGGGAACCGGCGTGGCCGTGGCTGCACCGGCTCAGCCAAGCGGAGCGCCGGCAGCTCTGCGTCAGCAGGACATCGAGAAGGATGTCACTATCACCGTGCCGCTCGATCCCTACGGTCAGGTCGTGACGCTGGATCCACACCGATCCGTGAACTGGGGTCCGTTCTGGGCCATGTTCCCGAATGTTTGGGGTGGTCTCGTTCGGTACGACGAAAACGCCAAGGTGCAGTTGGATCTTGCCGAGAGCTACACCGTGAGCGAGGACGGCAAGACGTACACCTTCAAGATCCGCTCCGACGCCAAGTTTGCGAACGGGAACAAGGTCACGGCCGACCATTTCGTGACCTCGTGGAAGCGGGCGCTCAATCCGGACCAGCCATCTCCGATGGCCTATTTCATGGAACCAGTTCGCAATTACCGCAAGTACCTGCAAAAGACGTCCGATGCGATCGGCTTCAAGGCGATCGACGACGCAACTGTCGAGATCACCCTGAGCCGGGCCTACAGCTACTTCCTGTCATACCTGGCGGCCTACGTCTGGAGCGTGGTTGACCCGACGGTTGTGGACAAGGAGGGCGATGAGGGATTCCCCCTCAAGGATGCCGGAACTGGCCCATGGCGCTTCACCGAGTTCGATGCCTCATCCCAGTTGGTGATGGAACCGAACCCGAACCATTACGGCGGGGTTTCGCCGTCGATCGTCAAGGTCGTGTGGCCGTTCGTGACTGGTCCAACCGCTGCCAACACCGCGCTCAACATGTACAAGCAGGACAAGGCGATCTCGGCCGACGTCCCGATCTCGCTCAAGTCATCCGTCGAGCGTGACCCGGACCTCTCGAAGGAGCTGGCAAGCATCCAGACCTCCGGGTCGGTGCGCGTCCTGGCCTTCGATTTCAAGCAGGAGCCGTTTACCGACGTGCGCGTCCGCAAGGCCTTCGGACTCGCGGTCGACCGCGACAAGTTCAAGAGCCTGTTCGAGGATACGTGGACGCCGACCCGCTCCTTCACTCCGCCGGTCGTGACGCTGAATAGCGAGTACCAACCACCCCAGGCGTCAGACACGGACGTCAACCAGGCCAAGAGTTTGCTGGAAGCGGCAGGATTCAAGGATGGCGAGGGGATCCCGCAGATCACCTATTACCAGCCGTCTGAGGACACGGAGGACGAGAAAGCGCGATGGCGCTCATTCCTCGACTCGATCACCGAGGCAATCGGCGTCCAGATTTCGCACGACACCAGCATGTCGCTCGATCAGATCGAGCAGCTCCGGCTTGACAACGGCGGACTGCAGTTCAATGTGACCTGGTGGTGGAATACGACCGAAACTCCGTACCTGGTCAGCCAGGTCTTCTCGTCGACGTCGCCCTACAACAAGGGGTTCGTCAACTGGGACGACACGGCGCCCGACCAGGGCGACCTGAAGCCGGGCGCGGACTCGCGCGAGTTCGACACGCTGGTTAAGAAGGCGGACGTCGAGCAGGATCAGGCGACTCGGAACGACCTCTACAAGCAGGCAGAGGAACTCGTGCTCCGGAATGCGGTTTGCGTACCGCTGGCGAACTGGGTTCAGCAGTATGTCCAGAAGGCGTATCTTCAGGGCACGAAGCAAGGTCCCTGGACCGGCCGGATTCCCGTCTGGTTCGACAAGGATGCCGTGGTTGTGAAGCACGGATAGTCCCGGCCGGGCGGGAGTCCCGAACTGATACCAGAGGCGCCGGATTCCCTAACCTGGGATCGGCGCCTCCGTCGTATCTCGCTGGGAGGCTGAGCTAGCCGGGAGGATGTCCTTCCAGCGCTCATCCAGGTTTTCCGGACTGACGCCGAAGAAGAGTCGCACTTGCCCATCCGGCTCGCGCGCGGCCAGGTGATATCGCCGCTCGCCGTTCGAGATCCTGACTGATTTCCAGAATCCGACGTCCCCGTTCCAGGTAATGCGGTCTTCCGTCGGAGCGCCGCGCTCAAACTCGCGGATCGCCTGGGCCCAGAGGCTACGGGCCGTCTGGGCAGTCACGTTTCGGGTGATCTGGTCGTTGCGGAGGTCGCGCATCGTATAGTGCGGCACCCCATCCTGTTCCGTGACCTCGACGATTTCGACTCCGTTGCGCGGGGCAAGGCGTCGACCGCTTTCTGGTTGCTTCTCGGCCTGGGCTGGTCGTTGCTGCCGGGTGCGCTGCTGTTGCTGCCGATCCCGCCGATCAGATCGCTCCGGCTTCGGCGCCTCAGGCTCGGCAGGCTCAGTGGACGGTGGAGTACTCGTGACCGGCTCTCCTCGGACCATTCGCACGATCTCGTCCCGCCGGGCCGGCTCGGACTGATCGCCGCGCCGGACCAGGATGTCTCCAGTAGCGAGCGCATAGGGCCGCTCCGTCCCTGCTGGAACGCGGACGATCAGGAGCGACTTGTTCTCGAACGTGGTTGGCTCGATTTCGAGCGTGATCGCCGGCTCGACCTGTTCACGGACGGCTGTGGTCAGTTCGTCCCGGGTCTCGTCGGCATCGGGCAGTCCGGGCACCGTGCGCCGGCTGGCCGGACCTACGCCCAGGTAGATCGTGCCACCTTCACCGTTCGCCATGGCCACGACATCGCGCACCACGGCTGTGATGGATATCTTGCCGCCACCCTGGATTCGCTCGAAGAAGGCAGCGTCGACCGACGGCCCAGCCTCGCGCGCCGCGTGGATAGCCGCAGCCTGGGGACCGCCGGATCGTGCCGGCCGCACGTGATCCCATTTGTCGCTTTGGAGCAACGCCTTGAGAGCCGGGAACGACTTCTCCGGCAACAGGAACTCAGTGACCCGGTCGCCGATGCCCAGATTTGTCGGGCGGGCCGGATCCTGCTGCAACCGATGCGCGTCGGATCCCTGGATGCTGTGCATGCGCCGAGGGTACTCAGCCTTGGCGCCGCTGAAGAATCTCGCGGTTGAGCGGGTGCTTGTCGAGGTCAGGTCAGTAACTTCGAGGGCGTGGAGGTGGCTGTCCTGGGTGTAGGCGATCTTCGTTTGGCCGCCAAACCGGATATTCCGCATGGCGACGCCGTGAGTCGAGTTGACATGCGCCCCGATCACGATCGCTCCGTGCTCATCGAGCACCTCGTACGCCTTCAGGACATCAGAGGTTGCGCCGACCTCGCCACTTCCGAACCGATCCTCGGGAATGCCGAGCGAGAGGAGCAGGTGCTCCATCAACCGGATCGACGTCGAGGGGTCGAAGACGGCGAGGATGTGGAACCCGAACGTGGCCGTGAACTCGAA
>DASQCG010000183.1:0-3163 GCA_035634825.1 Thermomicrobiales bacterium
CATGGCCAAACCGTATTCGCGAGCGAGGCGGAAACTCAGGTCGAAGATGTCGGGACGGCCGCCGTCGGCCAGGCAGTGCCAATCGAGATGCGTCGGGCGGAGACCGGCCGTCAGGACCGTCTCGATCTGGGCCCGGAACTCGAGCTCAAGCTCCTCCAGCCTGGCGCCGGCGAGGAGCTCCGGAATCCGCACGTAGCTATAGAAGTAGCCGGTCTCATCGACCAGGGACGGCACGCGATTTCGGGAGGCGCGCGGTCCCCAGCGATAGGGGCTGAAGTCGTTGACCAGCGTCAGGTGCACGCCGAAGGGTTGCTCCGGGCGATCCGCGAGGGCCTGCATCGCGTGCGGCGCCCAGGGGCATGGCGTCATCAGGCTGGTCGATCTGACGAGGCCGTGCACAAGTGTGCCGATGATGGCCTCGTTGACGGCGTGGCAGATGCCGAAGTCGTCGGCGTTGATGATGAGCAAGCGGGCATCGGCCGGGTAGCCGAGCAGTTGGTTCGTGATGCCGTCGCTCAATCGGGATTCCTCGCCGGGTGCCGGGTCCAATTCGGGGATTTATACGCTGCACCGGCCAGCCCGGGAATGATGGTGGTTGACGCATGAATCCGGCCATCGATTCGCCGATATCGCCCGGGAATGAATTCCCGGGCTGAAAAGCGGATGTCCCTGCGGGACTACGGAGATCCCGGCAACGGAGCGCGGCCCGCCCCTGGACCGCACGGTTGGCGACCGCGCACTCCTGAGGCGGGGCCAGCCACGGGGGCCGGGGCTACGATTTCCGGTGCCTCGGCCCGCTCCCGGCGCTATTTGATTTCAGCGATGACTTCGTACTCTTCCATGGGCGGCATCGAGCCAGAGGCAAACTGCTGCATCTCGGCCATGATCTCCTCCCGCATCTTCTGGGTGGATTCTGGATCCGGCAGCTGCTTCCACATCGTGACGGCGACCACCTCCGATCGATCGGGGCTGGCGGCCATGTAGCCTCCGGCGAACTTCGGATTGTTCTTGGCCCGGCCCCCCAGGAACGATGCCCAGTGCTTCGCTGCTGCCTCGACCTTATCGGCCGGGATCGTCGGGTGGACGATTCTCACGTACATGGTTGCTCTCCTTTGCCCGCGCTAGGGTGCGGGCGTCGCTTCGGGTGTGCCTTCGAACTGCTGGAACAGATCCGAGAGCGGACCGACCGGGCCGCCCATCGGCTCGACCGAAAGACGATCGCCGTGAGCATGGCCGGGTCCGTACTGACCGGACATCGAACCATCGGGCTGCATCAACTCGATCGTGTAGTCGGCGTCGAAGCTCTGGCCGTCAGCGTTGAGGTGGACCAGCGCGCGGATGATGGTCGTCCCGGTGTACTTGCCGTGGTCATCCGTTTGCAGGAACCAGATGTTGAGATTGGCGGAATCCGCGCCTGTGCTCTCCCAGCGACCGGAACCGACGCCGTCGGTCGCAACTTCGAGATACGAGCCATCCGCATAGAAGGTAGCGGTCTCGGGCGGGTTGCTTGGGTCCTCGGTGTCCGTGTCGAGCTGCCACGAGCCGATCAGCGGGCTCGGGCTTGCGGCGATCGGCGTCGCCTGCTGGGCTCGAGTTGGGCCGGGGTGGCCCAGCGCGACGACGCCGACCAGCGCAACGAGCATGACGAGGACGAGGACCGGGACGCGACGCATAGCGATCTCCTCTCGTGCGGGTCCAGGAGCGAACCCATATCCGGCTGATTACACCGTTTGCTCCATAAATAGCGTATGACTGCCAGTCAAGTGCGCTGCCGGCGATTATGACGGCCGGCGGCTACCGAACAGGTGAGTATTCCTACTCAATTTCTCCTCACCGGTGCGGCTGCTTGACGTGTTGCTGCCCCGGAGTAGGATGGATTTCTCTCGCGAACCGTTCGTTTGCCGAAGCAGTTGAGGAGATCTCCATGGCCAAGTACGTGATGCTGCTCTCGTGGACCGACCTCGGTATCAAGCAAATTCAACATACGACCGAGCGGGCAAAGCGGGTTCGCCAGATGGTCGAGGAGCTGGGCGGATCTGAAGAGAGCGTGCTCTGGACCGACGGGCGGTACGACATCATCGCGACCTACGACCTGCCGGACGAGCAGGCCGCGACCGTGCTGGACCTGCGGATCAACTCGCTGGGGACAGTGCGGACCGAGATGATGCGCGGGCGGACGGCGGACGAGATCGCCGAGTTGCTGGGCAAGGTGTGAATGAGGCGAGAAGTCGAGCAGTCGAGCAGATGTGGCCTGCCGATTGACATGCGACATTCCAGGAGTAGGATGACCTAGCGTAGTAAAGCACACAGAGGTTGTCAGTCCCTGGTCGTTGGAGCGGGCCGTGTTTCTGCCGGTCCGCGCTGCTTGTGCGACTGGTCGCGCCTGGGCGGCTGGTCTGATCGAAGGGAGAACCCCGTGGCGAAGTACATCGTGCTGATCAACTGGACCGACAAGGGCATCGCCGAGGCGAAGGACACGACGGCCCGCGCGAAGAAGGCGCAGGAGATGGCCAAGAGTCTCGGCGGAGCGATGGACACCCTCTACTGGACGCTTGGGCGATACGACCTGGTCGGCATCGCCGATATGCCGGACGACCAGTCGATGGCGTTGTTCGGTCTGAAGGTCGGCGGCTTGGGCACGGTTCGCTCGGAGACGTTGCGCGCCTTCACGGCGGACGAGATCGGCGGCATCGTAGGCAAGCTGTAGCGACGGGTAGTCAGTAGTCAGTAGCCAGAGGCCAGTTGGAGCACTGCCTCTGGCTACTGGCTACTCCAACCGGAGACGCTGATGGTGGACACGTTCGAGCGGTCGGCTGCGCGGATGGATGCGATTGCCGAGGAACTCGATCGGGCGCGCCAGCATGTGCAGACGGCGGCCGAGCGATTCCGCGAGGAGCAGCCGCCGAATGCCGGCGCGCATGCCTTCGCCGCCCTCGGCCACCTCCGGCAGGCCCTCCGCCTGCTCGACGATGCGGCGATTGCCTTTGCCCAGCGATCTGCCCCGACTGCGGAAGACGCCGAGCAGCTCGATCTGGCGGACTAGCGCGGGGCGCACCGGGTAGCTGTCTTTCTGAGTTTCTCGTTTCGAGTTTCTGGTTTCTAGAGATCAAAAAGGGCAGACTCTGGTCTGCCCCTTTCTCTATGTTTATCGACTGGAACTGGT
>DASQCG010000184.1:0-7232 GCA_035634825.1 Thermomicrobiales bacterium
GGCGCGCCAGCCAACGGTCGAGGGATACGAGACGACCGGGGACATGAGCTTCTCAGCCGAGCACGGCCGGTTCACCCTGGCGACTCCGTCCGAGAACCCGAGGGTCGGCGACCGGGTCAAACTCCTCTCCGGCTACAGCGACCAGATGTGTCACCTGCATGAGCATTTCATCGGCGTGCGCAATGGCATCGTGGCAGCGGTCTGGCCGATCCAGGGTCGGGGACGGCTGCAATAAGAGGCGAGCAGGCGGGTTTGAGGGTTGAGGGATAACGAAAACCCAACTCTCATGGCGCAGAACGGGCCGGGTGATTTCACCCGGCCCGTTCTCTCATTCCAGGCAGATTGCCACCCCATCCGCCAGTCGGTTTATGGTCATTGCCGTTTTCATTCGGCAATGGTCGTCCGGCGCCGCCCCGGATTGAAATCCAGGGCTGAAATCCGGATGTCCCTCCGGGACAAAGAATCGCTACTGAAACAAATCGGCACGGATCATCAACCGACTGCCGTCGCCGAGACGGGGATTTCAATCCCCGGCGGACCGGACGGGCAGACACGCCACCAGCACCACGAACCAACCCGTAACGCACCGCAAGGCGTGTACAGAGCCACGCCACTACGGACGAAAAGCCAGCCAACGGGGGGCCGGGGCTACGTGTTCCGGCTGCTCGCTTCAAGAAACAATCGGTGGGCGCTTCGAGGCTACATTTGTTGCTTGCTCGAAGGCGTTGGCGATCTTGAGCAGCTCGAGGTCGCCGTGGTATTTGCCGACGATCTGGATACCGACCGGCAGACCATCGGGCGTGAAGCCGGCCGGAACCGAGATCGCCGGCATTCGTGTCGAGGTGATGTAGTAGGCCGACTTCATCCAGTCGATGTAGGTCTCCATTTGCACGCCGTCGATCTCGTGCGGCCAATCGAGGTCGATCGGGAAGGGCGGCACCTGGTTGACGACGCAGACGAAGGCGTCGTACCGCTCCATGAAGTCGCTCATCCGCTGGAACAGGGTCGCCTGCTTCATCATCGCCCGGGCGACGTCCTCGGCCGACATTTTCAGCCCGGCCTCGATGTTCCAGATCGCTTCCGGCTTCATCTGATCGCGGTGCTCGCGCATCAAATCGGCCATCGGTGTCATGCCGAAGGCGCGCAGGTCCTTGAACAGCTCGTCGGCATCGGTGAAATCGGGGCATGCGTCCTCGACGTCGCAGCCGATCGCCTCGAACATCGCACGGGCGCCATCGACCACGCTGCGCACGGTCGGATCGACCGGCAACCCGCCGAGGTCGGTGCTCCAGGCGATTCGCAGGTGCTTCGGATCGATGGTCAGATCGCCAGCGAAGGCCGCCGCGTCGACGGGATACGAGATCTGATCGCGCGGATCGAACCCGGCCATGGCCGAGAGGAAGAAGCCGACATCATCGACCGAGCGGCCGAGCGGTCCCTTGACGCCGAGGTGCGCCCAGGGCAGGGCGGTCGGCGATTTCGGCACGAGGCCGGAGCTGACCCGAAACCCGACCACGCTGTTGAAATTACCGGGGTTGCGCAGGGAGCCTCCCGTGTCACTTCCGTCGGCGATCGGCAACATCCCGGTCGCCAGGGCCGCCGCCGCGCCGCCGGAGCTGCCGCCGGCCGTGCGTTCCAGGTTCCACGGGTTGCGGGTGGGGCCGAATACGTTGTTATAAGTATGCGAGCCGAGACCGAACTCGGGCACGTTCGTCTTGCCGATCGGAATCGCGCCGGCCTGCTTGATCCGGGCGACGATTGCCGCATCTTCCTCCGGAAATCGATCGGCGAAGATCGGCGAGCCCTGCGTGTTCGGGAAGCCGACCGCGTCCTCCAGGTCCTTGAAGGCGGTGGGCAAGCCGTGGAGCGGTCCCTCGCATGGTTGACGATCGGCCTCGTTCGCGCGCTCGATCGCCACTTCGGGGTTGAGCATCGAGACGATCGCGTTGACCGTAGGGTTGATCTGCTCGATCTGCTCGATGTGCGCGATCATCACCTCGCGGGCGGAAATTTCGCGATCCCGGATCCGGCGAGCGAGGGCCTTGGCGGAGCTGAAAACGATCTCTTCCCTGGACACGATCTGCCTTTCTGATCACGCGCTAGTATCTGCGGTAGCTTAAGCCGATTCGCGAGATTTGCCCGGGTTGGTCTTGCGACCTCAAGCACTGGAGTTGCGATGCGAGGCCGAATCGACGAGCGGGTCGTGACAATCGGTGGCGGTACCGGTTCGTACACGATGCTATCCGAGCTCAAGCGCGTGGTGAACCGGCTCTGGGCAGTCGTGGCGATGACTGATAGTGGCGGTTCGTCGCGCCGCTTGATGGACCAATTCGGTCACCCGTTGCCGCTGGGCGACCTGCGGCAGGCGCTGGTTGCCCTGTCGCGGTCGAGCCGGCTCTGGAACGACCTTTTCCGGTACCGGTTTCCCGATGCGCCGGATGGGGGGATCGGAGGGCACTCGCTCGGCAACCTGATCCTCCACGCCCTGGAGGATCTCAACAGCGGCGAATTGCTTGGCGCGCTCGAAGATGCCCAGGACTTGCTCGATACGGCCGGTCGCGTCCTGCCGGTGACGCTTCAGCAGGCGACGCTCTGCGCCTGCCTCAGCGATGGCACCGTCGTCTGCGGGGAAACCGAGATTGACCGACCTGGTGGTCGTCCGGTCGTGCCAATCGAGCGGGTCTATCTCGATCCACCGGTTACGGCCTTGCCCCAGGTGCGCAAGGCGCTGACACGGGCCGACAAAATCCTGATTGGCCCGGGCGACCTCTACACCAGCATCGTGCCGTGCCTCCTCGTCGACGGCGTTCCGGACGCGATCCAATCGTGCGACGGCGAGGTGGTCTACGTCTGCAACGTGATGACCAAACGCGGCGAAACTGACGGCTTCCGGGCTTCGGACTTCGTCCGGGTGATTCATCGCTACCTCGGCCGCAGAGTCGATACCGTGATCGTCAATACCGCGACACCCTCAACTGAGCTGGCCGAGCGGTATGCGAGTGAAGGGGCTGAGATGGTCGTCCCTGATCTCGAAGCGGTGCGGACCATGGTTCCGCAGGTGCGCGCGGACCGGTTTGCCGTCACTGATCCGCTGATGCGACATGACGCCGAGCGCGTGGTGCTCGGGATCTGGCCCGATCTGATGGCGGACCCGGGTTTTGGAACCGGCCGCGCATCGGCTGACCAATCCGTGTAGATCGAGGACTGGGCAATGGAGAATGACCCGTGGCGCCGCGATGAGCCTCCGGACGAGACAGGCGAGACGCGAGAGCCGCCATTAACCGGCGAGGTCATCGATGCCGGCAGCCGGATAGAGACCCCCGGGTGGGAAGCCGAATATCCGTTTCGCGACCAGGAGGGAGTCGGCGGGTGGTTATTCGGTCCCCGCACATTTCGCGAAGGCCGGGTGCAGGTCTATGGCTGCTCACCCGGCTGCATCATCATGTCCTGCATCGTCTCGCTGATCGCCTCGATCCTGTTGACCCTGCTGCTGAACTGGATTTTCTGAAGGCGCTTCCGTCAACCGAGGTCCGGCCACGCGGGGCCGGGGCTACGTTCCGTTGAAATGCACAAAACTGTGCGTTGGCCCTACCATCCCGCACATTGGCCACGATTTTGAGTTCGGGTGGGGATGATGCGCAAGGCGTACGCTGCGGTGGATCTCGGGAACTCGAGCGGGCGGGTCATGCACGGTCACATAACCGATGGCCGAATCGACGTGGCAGAGATTCACCGATTTCCCAATGCCCCGGTGCGGCAGCCTGATGGCTGGCACTGGATCACGTCTCGCCTGATGCATGAAGTCCTTCATGGCGGGCTCCGCAAGATCTCCGCCCTAGGCAACCTGGACGGGATCGCAGTCGATACGTGGGGCGTTGACTACGGCCGCCTGGACCAGTCCGGCCAGATGAACGACCACCCATTTTCGTACCGGGATGAGCGGACGCAACCGATGGTTGCGGTGGCGGAGTCGCGCATGCAGTCGGAGCGACTTTATGAACTTACCGGCTGTCAATCGACGCCGATCAACACCATGTATCAGTTGCTCGCTGATCAGCAGGCAGGTCTACTCCTCGATGCCAGCCGATTCCTGCTCATGCCGGACCTCTTTGCCTATTGGCTGACGGGCGGTCAGATCGGATCGGACGAGACGATCGCCTCGACCACGCAGCTCTTCGACCCCCGCGCTCGCGACTGGTGCTGGAAGGCAATCGATGCAATAGGGCTTCCGCGCCAACTCTTCGCGCCCGTCAGGAGAACCGGTACGATTCTTGGCTCGATTCATGAGCCAATTGCGCGAGATTTCGGGCTGAATGCCGGGATCCCGGTCATCACCGCAGCCGGGCATGATACGGCGGCGGCGTTCGTAGCCGCGACCGGTGGCGAGGATCAGCTTGTGATCTCGATCGGCACGTGGTCGCTGGTTGGCGTGGAATTGACTGAGCCGCTGATCACTGAGGCTGGGCGGGAGGCGAACTTCACCAACGAGCTCGGCGTGCTCGGCACGATCCGATTCCTGCGTAATGCCGCCGGTCTCTGGATCATTCAGGAGTGCCTGCGCGAGTGGCAGGGGCGAGGGGACGAGATCGGTTGGGAGGACCTGATAGAGCTCGCCGAGCGCTCGACGGCCTTCGCGTCGCTGTTCAACCCGGACGATCGCCGCTTCATGGAGCCGGGTCCGATGGCGGACCGGGTCATGGACGCCGGAGATGAGCTGCTCGACGGCAGCCATGGGCCGATCGTGCGGAGCGTGCTCGAGAGCCTCTCGATGAACCACCGCTGGCTGCTGGAGACCGTTGAACGGGTGATCGGGCGATCGCTGAACCGGATCCGGATTGTCGGGGGCGGATCTCAGAACTGGCTGCTCTGCCAGATGACCGCCGACCTGACGGGACGGGAGGTCGTGGCCGGACCGGCGGAGGCCGCATCGATCGGGAATATCGCCATGCAGGCGATCGCCACCGGGCAGATCGCCGACCAGGCGACTGCCCGGGATCTGATCGACCGCTCATTCCCGGCCCGGACCTACGAGCCGAACCCGGACCACAAGATGTGGGATGCGGAGTACGAGCGCTGGCGGGCGCTGGCTAACCGCTGATCTCGACGTCGAACTCGACCGGGTTGCCACTGTTGATCGGCAGGATGTCCTGCGGGCAGGACGAGACCACCATCAGGACCGGCCGGATTGCCTCGAACACGACATAATCGCCTGGCTTCGAAACGGTCGGCTCGAAGCTGAGCTTGCCATCCTCTGTCCACGGAATATTCATGAAGAGATTGAACGACTCCGGCGCCTGGCGGTACTCGCCAATGGTGTATTGCCCCATGACGGTCATGAAGTTGTTCGAGCAGGAGTCGTGGAAGCCTTCGACGCCGATCAGGTGGTAGCGCGGGAGATCGCACGGCGCGACGACTGTGTCATGCACGCCCGGGCTGGTGTCCTCGACGAAGCGAACGATCGGCGCGCGGACATTCGAGTAGAGGATGTCGCCGACCTGCGGCACGAGCTTGGTCAGGGTCGAGCGGGTGTGGACCATCGACATGAACTCGGTTGGGTCCTCGGTCGAGATCGCCCAGAAGTCGACGACCTGATGACCGTGGGTGTTGATGACCTTGAATGTCTGCCCCGCTTCGAGCTTGTACCCCGCGCCCTTGCGCGCTTCGACCGTGTGCCTGCTCACCGATGCTCTCCCTTGCCTTCCTGTGTGCCGATCTTGACGATGGCGACATGGTACGCCGGAAGCCGGGTCAGCCGCTGATCTCCACCGCGAAGTCGACCGGATTCCCGCTGTTGACCGGGGAGAGATCCATCGGGCAGGCCGAGACAATGACGGCGACCGGCCGCAAGGCCTCGAATGTAACCGAATCGCCGGGGCCGGATTTCGTCGGCTCCCGCAACAATCGCCCGTCGTTAGTCCAGGGAATGCTCATGAAGAGGTTGAACGAATCCGGCACGTATGAGGACGGGAGGCCAAGGTCGCGGGCGGCGGTCTGGTAGTTGTTCGCGCAGCTGTCGTGAAATCCCTCGACGCCGGCCATACGGTAGCGCTCGGGGTCGCACGGGGCGATCACGGTGTCGTGGATGCCCGGGCTGGTATCCGCAACGAAGCGGAGGATCGGCTGGCGATGGTTGTCATAAAGCAGATCGCCGGCTTTGGGCCAGGCGGTGAAGAGGGTCGACCGCGTATGCACCATCGACAGGTAGACCGACGGGTCGTCCAGCGAGACCACCCAGAAATCGACGACCTGCGTGCCGTGGGTGTTGATGATTCGGATCTTCTGGCCGAGATCGAGCTTGTATCCGGCGCCCTTGCGCGCCGGGACTGTCTGCTTGCTCACGAACCAACCCTCCTGACGACGATGCCCTGCGGATCATCCAGCAACTTCGGTACGAGCGTCATCGTATCGGCATCGGGTCCGCACTTGAAGGAAAGCGCGCCGCCCGGGGACCACCACGCTTCGCTCGCGACCGGCATATCGGAGACGAACGATCCGTTCAGGTACGCCTCGGCCGAGACCGTCAGCGTGTGGTGCTGGCTCTCGATCAGCAACTGGTTTTCCTGCTCGTGGATGACGCCCTCGAACGAGCCATCGAACACGATTTGGACCGTCACCGTTCCCACATTGGGGTCGTTTGACAGCGCGGTGATCGCGTATTGGTTGAAGTTCCAGCGAAACGTGTCGTCGGCGCGGATGTGCAGGATGCTTCCGCCGCCGGCATATTCGTAGGTGACGCGGACGGCGCTCTCCACCGAGTCGAACATGGCCTGGATCGCCTGGACCATGTCGTCGAGGTTCCAGTCGCCATATTCGCAGCCGCTCCCGGAGCTATCCGGCGCTTCGATCGCCCCGTCGTGGTAGACGACGGTGAAGCTCGTGGCGCCGGTCGCGGTCTTGAGTGCGATGAGACGGTCAGTCAGGTCGAGATAGCCGGAGCCCAGGATGGGCGCGAAGGTGTCGCCTATGAACCCGCGCAGGTCTGGAAATGTCGCCTCGGTCAAGCGGCGGTCGAGCTCTTCCAGGTCGTCGCGCACGATCGAGACGGTGACGTCGACCACGCCTTCCTGTTCCTGTAGCCGGGCAACATCGGCCGACTCCTGGTTCGTGACGTAGAGGCAGGTGCGGGTGGCTGTCGCCCCCGCATCGGCGTCGGCAAAGACCGACACTCCGTGGATCAGGTCGACCGGCGACTCGTGGATATTCCAACGCGAGTGGGCGGTGGCGTCGTCGAC
>DASQCG010000185.1:0-12850 GCA_035634825.1 Thermomicrobiales bacterium
GACGGCCGCGCGGATGGCGTCACGCTCGGTCCGGAAGCGCTCCTCGTCGATCGCGAGGTCGTGGTGCTCATGCAGCCAGATCAACCGGTCGAGGGCGAGCCAACACATCACCTTCGAGTGTGTGTGGTGCTGGCGTCCGGCCCGTGGCTCCCAGATGCCTTCGTCCGGCTCCTGCCAGCGATCGCAGACCGTCCGGCCGAGACCGTTCAGGAACTGGGTAGTATCCCGGTCGAAGGCGCTCCGCTCGGCGATCCGGGCGACGGCGTCGAGCACCTCGCCGTAGACATCGAGCTGGAGCTGGCCGCGGGCATCGTTGCCGATCCGGACCGGCCCGGATCCCTGGTAGCCCTCGAGATGGGAGAGGGTGCGCTCGGGCAACCGGTTCTCGCCGAAGACGTTGTAGAGGACTTGCAGCTCGGGCCAGGTCAGGCGGGTGACATAGAGCAGCCAGCCGAAGTAGGCATGGGCCTCATTCTCGAAGCCGAGGTCGAAGAGCGCCCGCAGGGTGAACGAGGCATCGCGCAGCCAGCAATAGCGGTAATCCCAGTTGCGCGGTCCGCCGATCCATTCGGGCAGCGAGGTCGTCGGCGAGGCGACTACCGCCCCCGACGGCGCGTAGGTCATCAGTTTCAGGGTCAGCGCGCTTCTCAGGACGGCCTCTCGCTCCGGGCCGTCATAGGTGCAGCCGCCCGACCATCCCCGCCACCAGCGCGCGGAGCGGTCCAGCCGTTCCTGCGCAGCCTCACCGAGGACCGGGATAACCGCCGGACCGGCCACGCTATAGGTGAGGGAGAGGTAGCGGCGCTCGCCGGCGGCGATGTTGGCCGATCCGGAAGCGGAGAGGTCGTCGGCCGCGACCCGGAGCGGGATCTCGCTGCGCAGGACGAGCGCGCCGGGCCCCACGCCGCACCAGATGCCGAGCTCACCGCGACGCTGGAGGCGGGTACGGTCGCGGGCGTAATTCGGGCGCGGCGCGTAGGTGATCTCGAGGTCGACTGTCCCCTCGAGTCCCTCGATCTGGCGCAGGATCTCGTGCTCGGCAGTCAGGGCGGCGTGCTTGTCCTCTTCGGAGGCGACCGGCATAAGATCGCGCAGGGCGAAGGCGCCGGTATCGGTGCGGAAGACGGTTTCGAGGATGTTGGTTTCGGGTAGGTAGCGGCGCTCGGAGCGAAATTCGCCGGTGGGTTTGATCTGGAAGCGGCCACCGCGATCGGCATCGAGCAGGGCGGCGAAGATCGACGGCGAATCGAAGCGGGGCCAGCAAAGCCAGTCGATCGAACCTTGGCAGGAGACAAGCGCGGCACTGCGGCAATCGCCGATCATCCCGTAGTCGTCGATCGGCGGGTACGCGCTCGTCGGTGAGCGTTGCTTGTTGACGACCTGTTTTTCCGTAACTGCCATGATCGCGGCACCTGAGCGAGCGTGCGGTCTCTATCTAAGGAACGCGCACCACCCCCAGCGGGATTGCGAAAGGTGGCCCGGGAGTAACCAGGATCGAACCCCGTCTGGCGGCGATTGCGATTGGTAACGGTTTCGAACCGTGATGCACGCGCCATCACCCGTCCTGAGGACACGCGATGTAGGGGTTTACCACGGTAAACCCCTACAGTGGACCTGCCCGCCCGCCCGCCTAATCTCCCGCCGGGTGGCCGGTCAGAGAGCTGGGCGCGTTCAGGTTGGCGCCCGGGTCGACGCCGACACCGAGCCGATCGACCAGTTCGCCGCCGAGCCAGCCGGTGCCGCCGGCCATCGCCAGGCCGATGATCTCGAGGATCCGGGCCGTGGTCGACGGGGCCGCCGGGTCATCCCGGCGCAGGAGCCAGGCAATGGCAAAGAGGACGACGATGATCACGTTGCCGATCCCATGCGTGGTCGCGATGCTCTTGGCGCGGGTGCCGCCCGGGATGCCAAACCAGTCGATCAATCCGAAGACCGCGGCGAGCAGGCCGGTGATGATGCCGGCTGCGATCATGTAATAGGCGGCATGGGCGAGTTGGGGCTCGTCCGCGACCCAGTCGATGACGTCGAAGATGACCGCCATTCCCAGCAATCCAAGCGGGAAGGGGATGAGCTGCTGGTGAATAGGATGACCGAACGCCTTGGCTCTGCTTTCCATAGCGATGAACCTCCGTTCCTCGTACCGCTATTCCCCGGTCAATCGCGTCGCTGGAGCCGCTCGTCTTCGACCCGGCAGCATGCGAGAGCACGCTCCAGCATCAAACCGTTTGACCGTGCCATTGTGACGCCAAACAGACCAGCAAACCGGTCGATTCGTGTGCCCAGGCCACACTCGGCGATCCAACCGAAAACCCGTTCAACGACTGTCATGGTGTTCTCCCTAGTACGCCTGGCGATGCAGGCCGCAGGCCGCCAAAAACTCGCTGCGCAGGGCAGGGTTGCCGTCGTATTCGCCGCGCCAGAATGTTGTCCGGGTCAGCGAGGCCGGCTCCTGCACGCCGCGCATCTGCATGCACATGTGATGCGCTTCGAGATAGACCGCCACGCCGTGCGGCTCCAGCATCCCCTCGAGCGCGTCGGCAATCTGCTGACCAACCCGCTCCTGGACGGCGAAGCGGCGGGCATAGAGGCGGACCAGGCGGGTCAGCTTCGAGATGCCAATGATGTGCTCGTGCGCGATGTAGCCAACCCAGGCCCGGCCGTGGAAGGGCAGCGCGTGATGCTCGCAGAGAGAGAAGAAGTTGATTGGTCCCTCGATGACCTGGCTTAAGCGGCAATCGGGACCGCCCCGGCACTCGGTCTCGAAGACTGTCAGCAACTTCGGATCGCCGTCGTAGCCTTTCGTGGCGTCGTACATCGCCTGGATGAAGCGGCGCGGGGTGTCCGCGGTTGCCGGGCTGTCCATCTCCATCCCGAACGCGTCGAAGATCTCGGCGGCGTAGCCTTCAAAACGGCGCAACTGCTCGTCGGTCACGGACCGGCGACTCACGCCCGCCGCGTCCTGGTGCCCATTTACGGTAATAGCGGTTTCAGTCTCCATTGCCCCTCACTTGCCCATCGGTATCCGGCCGCGGAGATCGTTCTCCGTGACCTGTGCACCCGCTTTGATCAACTCCCGCGCGGCATCGACCTGCTCCCAGACGTTCCAGAGCAGGACGCCCCGGACCTTGCCCTCGGCCAGGTAGTAGATGACGCCCTTGCGGTTCGGCTCGGCCCAGTCGGCGAAGATCTCGTTGCGGGTATCGACGTCGCCGACCGCCTCGTACCCCATGTCGAAGAGATCGGAGTAGAACAGCGGCAGGTAGTCGTAAACCTCTTCGCCCCCGGCCATGTTCTTGCCGGCGACGCGGCCGGTCTTCCTGGCGTTGTCCTCGTGTTCGACCCGGCGGCGACCGCCGAGGGCTGGCTGCCAGAACGCGGCGATATCGCCGGCGGCGTAGATGTCGGCGTGGCTGGTGCGGAGATGCTCGTTGACGACCACGCCGTTGTCGATGTCGAGGCCGGCCTTCTTCGCCAGGCCGGTGTTCGGCTCGGCGCCGATGCCCGCGACGACCCCGTCGACCATGATCTCCCAGTCCTGATCGCCGGCATCCGACTTCGCCTCGAGCGCCAGCTCGTCCCCCTGCTTCGTCATCGAGGCCACCTTGTAGCCGTTGAGGATGTTCACGCCCTTTTCGCGGTAGTAGTCGGTCATGTATTTGCCGAGCTCGGGCGGGAGGACGCGGCTCGAGATCGTCTCCTCGGGGAAGATCATGATTACGTCTTTGCCGTTTGTGGTCAACGATGCGGCCAGTTCCGAGCCGATGAAGCCGCCGCCGATCACGCCGATCCGCTGACCGTTCCCGGCGACCGAGCGCAGCCGACGGTAATCCTCGAGCGACCGGAAGTTGATGACATCGCCGTTGCCGATACCGGGGTCGCGGGGGGAGCTGCCGGTGGCGAGAAGCAGCTTCTCGTAGCGCCAGGTCTCTCCCTGGTCGTCGGTGGCGAAGTGGGCGTCCGGGTCGATCGCGGTGATCGTGCGGCCGAGGCGGATATCGGCGCCCTTCTTCTCGGTGTTGGACCAGACCTTCTCGAGCGGCGCACCGGTCCAGAGCCCCTTCGAGAGCATCGGCCGCTTATAGGGCGGATCGGACTCCGGGCCGACCACGACGATCGAGCCGTCGGGATCGAGATCGCGGATCCCGCGGACAGCGCCATCGGCGGCCATACCGGCTCCGACGATCAGGTACTTCGCATCTGGCATTGTTCACTCCTGTAGGGCGGCCACCGGAGGCGCGAGGGGAGCGTCCCCGGTAGCCGGGAAGGGACACCGCCGTTGGTGGCCCGTATACGACCAATCTAGCAAGATTCCCGGGTTTGTCAAGATATTAATTGACATTCTTGACAACACCAGTTGGGACCTCTATCGTGTTCTTATAGCGGAGGGCTTTTCAGTGGCGACGACGCGACGCGACGAACGATTCTTTGCCAGCACCCGGGGCCAGGTGGTGATGCTGCTGCGCGGCGGTCAGCGCACGGTCGACGAATTGGCCAAAGAGCTCGACCTGACCGATAACGCGATCCGCGCGCACCTGACACACCTCGAGCGGGATGGCCTGGTCAAGCAGGGCGGGATGCGGCGCAGCGGCGGCAAGCCGGCCTACACCTTCGAACTGACCGAGGAGGCGGAGCATCTCTTCCCGCGGGCGTACGGCGTCCTCCTCAACCAGCTCCTGCGGGTCCTGACCGAGCGGATGCCGGAGACGGAGTTGGCTGATGTCCTGCGCGAAGTCGGGCATCGCTTGCCCGCCGAAGGGGCGAATGGAAAGGGTGACTTGCGGAATCGCGTCAGCCAGGCGGTGGCGCTGCTGTCCAGCCTGGGCGGATACGCGACGCTCGAGGAGCAGAATGGCGGCTACGTGATCCGCGGCTGCACCTGTCCGCTGGCAGCAGCGGTCGATGCCACGCCGGATGCCTGCCTGCTGGCGGAGACGTTGCTGAGCGATGCGATCGGGGTGCCGGTCCGCCAGATCTGCGATCAAGGCCCGCCGGCCCAGTGCGCCTTCGAGATCCCTGCCGGCCTGGCCGATGGAGCGGCGACGGTCACCTCAAGATAGCGTCACTCTGCTCAACGACGAGGACGAGGCTACCGCCAGGCCGCTTCGGTCCCTTGCTCGTAATGCTCATAGGCGGTCTTAAGGCCGGTCAGCACCTCGGCCGACGTTTCGAACAGAGCCTTGGCCTTCGGGTCGTCCACCTTGGTCACGTCCTCGCGAACGTGCTGGATCAGGTCGTCAAGCATTCCCTTGATGTTCTCCGTGTGATGACGGGGATCACTCTCGGTGCGTTGCGCCATGGTTGCTTGCTCCTGGGGTTGAGGGAAGATCGAGGGCGTCTGTGCGCCTCGCCGTCAAATCCTCTCACACACGTTGCACCGGTAGAACCAGTCCGGCTACTTCCTCGCTACGCCGCTCCCCTCTCTCAGTCCTGAAGCGCCAACGCAATCACCGTAATCCCCCGATTTCCGGCCCTTGAACGCCGTGTCTGATTGGCGACGGTCTCGATTGCGCTGGACTTCGCCCGATTCCTCTCCGGCGGTCACTGTCGTTAACTGGCGAGTGTGGGTGACGCCTGTCACAGTTCGGTGACAGGGCGGCAATGGCTCAGAGGTCCTTGTGGATGAATTTGGGGTCGGTGTGGATAACTCGGCTGGGCTGTGGATAAGTGGCCGGATCGTCCACAAAAATCGTGCGGATTTCTGGGGATTCCTGTGTGGATCGGCGAGGCTGTGTGTGGATTGGCACAGATCTGCCACTTACGGACGGTGGATAAGTGGATATGTGTGGTGGATAACGACAGGGCTCACCAACATCCTGTCCCGCCCTATCCCCAGGTTATCCACTGAAAGAAAATCCCGTAACTGTGGATAACCCTGCGGAGAACGGACCGGTTATCCCCAAATCCCCAGCCCCCTAAGACAACGACTATTACGGTTTCCTCTTTAGGAAATGAGTCTTTAGGGATAGACGCATAGGAATAGGTACTGGGGATTCGGGGTTCGGGAGTGGCTCACCAGCTACCAGCCACTGACTACTGGCTACTTTTCCCCGTTCCCTCAACCCTTGACTCTTAATCCTCCACCACCGTCGAGTATGCTTCGAAAAATTTCAACGAATTGAACAGCTCGGCCCGACCGGGAGGAATAATCGATGCGCGCCGGTTACCTGCGCTTCGTGCCTTATAGCCTCGTGCTCCTGCTTGTGGCAGTCATGCTCGCGCCGCTGGAATACGCCGCGGCGCAGTCCACTCCGGTTTCCGGCGTCGACGGGTCAACCTATACCAGCCCGACCTACGGCTACACGCTCTCCTGGGATGACGGCCTCTGGAGCGTCACCGACGAGTACACCGAAGACGGCTACGATCTGCTCACCCTCGGGACCGACACCGCCGCGCTCTATATCGAGTCCTTCTACTTCTACCAGGGGGATCCGGGAGCGTGCCTCTCCGGCGAGCGGGTCGCCATCGCCGACGATAACGGTCTGAAAGATCTCGACCCGTTGACCGACAACGACGGCAATCCGATCGAGACGGTCGAGGCCGATGTCGCCACCGGCCTGTACGACTTCCCGGCCACGGCCGATACCCTCGAGAGCGTGGTCTATCTCCAGTGCCGGACGCTGATCCCCGAGTCGGCCGTTTTGGTAATAACCGGCTTCCTCGATCCGGCGGAGCTCGACGCGCAACTGGCCGATGTCAATGCCGTCACCGATTCGATCGAGCTCAGCGCCAACACCCAGCCGGCGTTTGACGATGCCGACCTCGAACAGGTCGTGCAACAGTCCACCGTCGATATCGATACCTTCTGGAACGGCGCGTTCGACGATCTCGGCCAGTCATACGTCAACCCGAAGTTCATCACCTTCGGCGAGACCATCGAGACCGGGTGCGGCGACGCCGTGCCGGAGGACTCCGGTCCGTTCTATTGCCCGAGCGACCAGACGGTCTATCTCGACTTCCAGGAAATGACCAGCGAGATGTTGCCGTTCGGGATCATCGTGATCCAGGTCATGGTCGCGCATGAGATCGGCCATCACGTCCAGGAGCTTCTGGCGTTGAGGGGGTGCACCGAGACGGAGTGCGGCGCCAACGGCAACAGCCTGGCAATCGAGTTGCAGGCGGATTGCCTGGCCGGAGCCTGGATGCAGGATGCGGCAGCGCGCGACTTCGTCAGCAAACAGGATCTCAAGCGCGTCGAGGTCGGCGTCAAGACCTACTTCGGCGATCCTCCCGGGACATCACAGGACGATCCGGATGCGCACGGCTCCGGCGACACCCGCTTCCAGCTCTTCATGGACGGCTACACCGACGGCATCAGCGCCTGCGGAGACGGACTGTAGGTTTTAGGTTTTCGGGGTTCGGTTCTCGGGTTTCGGGACCAGCCGGCTACTTTTTCGTTCCCTCAACCCTCAACTCTTAACCCTCAACTCAGTAGAACACCGTCAATGTCCGGTGATACGGCGGCATGGTGTCGGGGAGGGACTGGCCGGCGAGCCAGAGAATCCAGTCGATCTCGGTCGCGCGGAATAACCGGCCGTCCTCGGCGAGGTCCCGGCGCAGCAGCTCGCAGGCCCAGATTGTCGCCGCCCGGATCTCGACCTCCCAGGCCGAGCCCATCGGGATCAGCCGCCGCTCGGCGATCGCGGCATCGAGCTCGGGCGAGTAGACCAGCGCGTTGAAGCCGCGCAACACCTGCGGGATCTTGTAGTCGGCGAAGGCGGTCAGAAGGTTGAGATCGTGGAAATCGCCGAAACCGCGACCGTTGAAGGCGCCGGCGAGATCCGAGACCAGGATCTGGGCCCGCTTGTAGAAGCGCACCTCCTGCTCCTGGTAGAGCGCGACGTCGTTGAAGGAGGGGAAGCGCTCGGTCACGATCCGCACGAGTTCCACGGCGGAGCCATCGGCCGACTCGATCAGCGCCTGGACCGGGTTCGCGCTCTCCGGAAATCCCTCGAGCAGACCGCGCGCCAGCTCATGCAGGTTCTGGACGCGAATCGGGAAGAGCGGGATCTCCGGCGCGTTCTCGTCGTACGGCCTCAGGATGTGGGCGACATCCCGCGGGGTCAGCGTTTGCAGGTAGCGCGGATCCCAGATCGGCCGGCCCTCTTCGGCGGCACGGGTCAGGGCCGCGGCCAGCGCCCAGTAGCCGTCCTCGATCCTGCCCTCCCACTCGACCCGCCAGCGCTCGTTCGTCGTGCTCCAGAAACAGAAGTTGAGCGCATCGAGGGCGAGAACCCAGCCGGCTGTCCGCCAGGTACCATCCGAGAAGTGGCGGGCGTCGTGCCAGTCGGGCGCCGCGGACATGAGCGGACCGAGCTCGGCGGCGATCTTCGCCAGCGCCTCGGGATCGAGCCGGACCGACTCCGCCCGCTCCATCACGAAGCGCGTCGAGCTCAGCACACCGAGAGGATCATCGTGGGGAAGCGTGTAGTCCAGCATGGGGGAATGCTATCAACCGAACGCCCCGAGTGATGGGGCACGGCCGGGATTACCATGTGCAGCGCGCAGCCTGGCCACTCGCCGGCCCTCGTTTTAAAACCGTGGCGGAGTCGGACTCGACCACTCGGACCGAACCCGTCAAGGGCGCGTTTCTCCACGCGTCGGCGTCCGGCCGGTCGCACTGCTCGGGCCGGACGACCATGACATGGGGACCAGGCCAATCCGCACCTCGCGGCGGTGATACGAGCGCGCCCTATCAACGCAAACCCGACCGGCACTTATGCCGCATCGAGCGGTTCGGCCATGTCCGACTCCCTCAGTCGGCTCGCGTATTGGGCCGCCGTCACTGTGGCAACGCTCCGGTGAAATCCCCGGGCACGGCCGAGCTCATGTCGCAACGCGTCCTCGAGCGTGGGGAAGGCGAAGTCAAAACCGCTGTCGATCAAGCGGGCGGGTATTGTCCGCTGGCTCGTCAAGAGCAGCTCATCCGCCATGCCGCCAAAGACCAGGCGAAGCGCGCTCTCCGGGGCAGGGAGGACGGCTGGTCGGCCGAGGACCCGCCCCAGGGTCGCGGTGAACTCGCGATTCGTGACCGGATGCGGCGCCACCGCATTGATCGGTCCGCTGAGCGAGGGGTCGGTGATCGCACGGTGGATGACGTAGAGCAGGTCGTCGAGCGCGATCCAGCTGAGGTACTGCTCCCCGTCTCCGAGACGGCCGCCCAGTCCGAGCCGGAAGAGATTAGTGACGCGCTTCAGCAGCCCGCCGTTGCCGGCCAGGACGACCCCGAAGCGTGGCGAGACCACACGGATTCCTGCCGATGCCGCTGGGGCGACCTCCGCTTCCCATGCGCGACACACGTCTGCCAGGAATCCCGTGCCACTCCCGGAATCCTCGGTCAGGAGCTCGTCGCCACGGCTGCCGTAGTAGCCGCTAGCCGACGCCGAGACGAGGACACTGGGCGGCATGCGGAGCCGGGCGATGGTTTCCGCCAACAACCGGGTGCCGTCGACGCGACTGGTCAGAATGCGTTGTTTCCGCGCCTGCGTCCAACGGCCACCGGCGATCGACTCGCCAGCCAGATGGACAATTGCATCCATCCCTTCCAGTGCGGCCGCGTCAATCTCACCGGCCCGCGGATTCCAGGGGATCTCGTCCTGTGCTGCCGGTTCCCGGCGTACGAGGCGATAGACGGTGTGTCCTCCAGTGCGCAGGAAAGCCACCAATTGCCTGCCCACCAGGCCCGACGCTCCGGAGACAACGATTGCGAGGGGAGCTCCACTGGAGGCAGCGTGGCGTTGCAGGTCGATCTGGGAACGGCGATGCCGGAACCTGAAGAGATCGTCAAGCTGCGCCGTTACCCGGCGCCCCGCAATTGTGTCTCCCGTCTTGCCGAGCGGCAGCTGGTACACCAGGCGATCCTCGAGCAGACTCGTTGCATCATCCAGATCGGTGAATCGATGCTCATGGCGCCAGGCGCGAAATGGGCCGTCACGTTGCTCGTCGAGGAAGCCGACCGCGTCGGTGCCCTCGGGCAGTGCGCGATGGACGAGTGTCCAGCCCATGCTGAACGGGCCTACGCCGACCTTCAGGAGCTTCCAATCGCCCGGGGCGGTCGTTCCGCAAGAGGCGGCGACGCGTACATCCATCCAGGGCGGAGTCAATCGCTCGAATGCGCCCGGTCTGTCATGCCAGGCCCGCGCTTCGGCAGCAGTGACGGGTAAACGAGCTCGGTAGGTCAACTCAGTAGAGGTCATCTTGGTTCCTTTCCGGGCCAGCCGACCACACCGTCGTGACGTACTTCGGAGTCCCCAGGCCATGCGAGGAAGAGCCAGCGCGGACGCATTCATCCGGGCTGGCTCAGGGAAGGGGTCCTGGATCAGTCGTTCGTGGTCGACTGCCAGACATGCTGGATCAGACGTCGGCTCTCCGCCGCGACATTGGGGTTCTGGAGCGGATGATCGGGGTTGTCCTTGAGGTCCGCGAGCACGGCCTCCGGCATCAGGTAGCTGACGTCCTGGACGAGGCTGGCATACGTGCGGAGGCCCTGCTCGGCAAACGCTTGCGTGGCCGGGTCCTCGAGTGCCATCGCCGTGGTATGAATCATCGTGTAGGACATGGCGAGCAGGCTATAGGCGGTGTAGTCGTCCCGCAGTGACTTGGCGACGCCATCTTCTCGCATGTTGTCAATCATGCCCGCGGCCTTGCCGAGGAGGCTGCTGCCCGCCTTGATGATCGGGTTACCCGGTTCCGAGCCGTACTGCCCCTGAAACGCCTCGGCCCGCTGCTTGCTGTCGCGCACGGCGTCGTGGAAGCGCTGAATCGCGGTGGCTATAGCGGGGTCAGGGGACTCCAGCTTGAGCTGGCGGTCCATCGCCTCCTCGACATGGGTTTCGAGCGCGACGATGTCTCCTACCCAGTCGGCGATGGCGTGGTGAATTTTCTTCGCCGTGGTGGTCATGAAGGGTTCCTTTCGGGGCGAACGCAGTGTTAGCGGTACGATGTCGTCAATTGATCTGCCGGGCGGGCGATCCGGGCCAGGTGCGTCGCCAGGTACAGCCCCGACAGCGCGACCAGGACGTAGACAACACGCGACACCGCATTGACGCTACCGAATTCCTCGCCGACGAGCTCCGCGACGAGATCGAACTTGAACAGGCCGACCAGGCCCCAGTTCAGTGCGCCGACAATTACCAGGACCAGTGCGACGATATCGAACGACTTGCTCATGATCGGTACTCCTTTACTTTGCGTGTCCACTTGACACGTATATAAACCTATAGTGTAGGTTTATGTTTGTCAAGTGGTCACGCAAGGCGTTTGCGACCAGAATGGGGGACCGTGGTAATCTGTACTACAGGTTCAGGTTTGCGGGGTGGGACACGTGAGCATTTCAAACCCGGATCGAACGCAGCCAACACGCCACCACGACGCTCCGACGCTCATTCCGATCGGGGACGTGGTCGCGGAGCTGCAACAGACGTACCCCGATGTGACGCACTCGAGCCTGCGCTTCCTGGAGCGCGAGGGGCTCGTCGTTCCGTCCCGGACGCCGGGCGGACACCGGCTCTATAGCCAGCAGGACCTCGAGCGTATCCGCCAGATCAAAGCGTGGCAGGCGGACCGCCTGTCGCTGGAGGAGATCCGCGGGCGGTTGGCGGCGCAGCATGAGCTTGGCGCCCCTCGGGTGATTGCCGAGCGGTTCCTTGCCGCGGCCGGGAGCGGTGATCTGGCGCAGGCCGCCCACCTGATCCTCAGCGCCGATGACCTCGGCCTGCCACTGGCTCAGACGTTTGGAGACGTGCTGCGCCCTGCGCTCTATGAGATTGGAGCGCGCTGGGAACGAGGCGACCTCACGGTTGGGCAGGAAAAGGAAGTTTCGGAACTGGCCCGCGACCTCATTGCGGAGCTTTCGCGTCGTCACGCTGACCCGGATCCGCATGGACCGGTGATCGTGGCCGCCTGCGTGGCTGGCGAGCGGCACGACCTGGGCATGCGGATGGTGGTGGGGCTGCTCCGGGCCCGAGGCTGGCGGGTGCACTTTCTGGGCGCCGACGTGGATCCGCAGTTTCTCCAGGAGCGGGTGCAGCACTGGCGACCGGCAGTGGTGCTGCTCTCGGCGACGCGGACAGAGCGGCTGCTGGATGTCGCCGGCGCTATCCAGGCGATCCGCGCGGTGAGCGCGGCCACTGACATGCCGGTGGTCGTCGGCGGGGGACAGCTGGTGCTCGCGGAGGCAGAGGCGATTCGTGCCCTCGGCGCCATACCAGCTCTCGACGATGGCCTGGAGACCGTGCTCGAGAGCGAGCCAATGCACGGACACTACATGGCAGACCGCGCGGCCGCGCCACCTGCAGGGACGTCACGGAGAAGTCCTCGATGAGAATTTGGGACCTGCCACCGACGAGGCTCTGCCGAGCGCATCTGCTCGGCGAGCATCGTGAGTTGCATGGCCTTTGGAATGTCCTGACGCAGGGCAAGCACGGCTATGCAGTTCATCCCGAGACGCGCCGGTGGCGGGGCAAACTTCGCGCCCTGTATCTCCGACATGAAGCGCTCGTGGTTGAGCTCAGGCGGCGAGGTTACCGTCACGCCAGTGACCTTGAGGCCGCGCTCGGTGTCGGCAGTGCAATTCAGGACGAGTATGTGGACACGCTGGACGAACAGCGCGCCATCCTGCGCGCAAAGGGCTGTGACTGCCAGGTCTGATGAGATCCGAACAACATGGCTAGAGCCGAGGTCACTGCCTGGCAGGTCACCTAGACTGAGTGTTCCCGTAACAGGAACTGCGGGACGAGAGCCCGGGACTCGGTTGGTCGGCTGGGGAGGGATAGGGATGCTGCGTTTCGATCATGTGGGTGTTGTCTTCGATGACCTGGACGCCGCGGTCGCGTTCTTCCTCGATCTGGGATTC